>JAHDBF010000051.1 GCA_020630525.1 Saprospiraceae bacterium | reverse complement strand
ACGATCTTTTCTACTTCTTTGATAACTTCTACTGGTTTCTCTACTTCTACTATTTTCTCTACTTCTACAATTCGTTCGACTTCTTTTATTACCTCAATAGGCTTTTCAACTTCGACAATTTTTTCAACCTCTTTGATAACTTCAACAGGTTTCTCTACTTCGACAATTTTTTCAACTTCTTTGATTACCTCTACTTCTTTTATAACTTCTTTTGGCTTTTCGTCAAGTTTGCTTTTCAGATTTGCGATTGTTGATTCTGCATCTCGATATTTTGATTCCCAACCAGTTTTTAAACCAAGGTAGTCCTTTTCTAAGACTCTAAATTTATCAGACCAACTGCTTGCTTCAGAAACGTATTCTTTATTTTTTGTTTCTAAATCTGCTAATTTCATTGACCATTGAGATTTAGATTTTGAGTAATCTTCATCAATAGCAATATACTTCGCTTCCCAATTTTTTCTTTCATTTTTAGTCCTATCATAATCAGCTTGCAACCCATTGAACTTTGCAGTATACCCTTGATAATCCGATTGTAGATTGGCGTATTTCGCGTTTACTTCTGTGATTTCTCCTTCTTTGTTACTAAATAATCCTTTAAACCAAGACCATCCAAGTAACCAACCTAAGAATGCAGCTCCTAGCATAAAAAGTAAAGGAAGTAATATGCACCAAGTACATCCAAGTAACCAAGCCAATACCCATATTAAAGCAAGAATTACTAAAGGCCAAAATATATATTTATAGTTCATTTTTTATTATTTTATTTCTTTATGAATGTAGATTATTACTTAAGGGTTACTTCTACCCTTCTATTCTTAGCTCTTCCTTCTGGAGTAGCATTTGATTCCATTGCTTTATCAGGACCATAGCCAGCGACATCCATTTTAGCATCAGATAATCCACCATTAGTTTTGAGGTAGCTCTTTACAAAATCTGCTCTTTCTTTTGATAGATTAATATTATAATCACGGTTTCCAACATTATCTGTGTGACCACTTACATCTAACCTTGCTGTATTAACTCTATCTAAATAGTAATTCAGATCTGCAAAATCTTTTCTTTGTTGCGAAGTAAGCGCGATGTTATCTTGATTAGTCCCGAAATACAAAATTATTGGTTTTCCAAATAGTCTCTCTTTGATAATCGCTAACCTATCATTGCCAACACCTGCATCAGAAAACCCAAAGGTGATTCCCTTATTTAATGTGTCCCCACTTATACAGGCTTTGTCTGCCAATTTAGAAGCTATGTCTAATTGCGCACTAGGAGCACCGAGTTGTACCAATTGTCTTTTAATAGCATTGGCTCTCGCTAATCCTAAGTTGTCAAAAATACTAGAATTATTTTCTTGAGTCTGATAGTATCCTGTTACTGTTAATGCTCTGTTTGTATTTGACTTCAAATATTCTACAGTCTTTGAAATTGCGTTATTCATATTTGAATTAGCAGCTAAAGGTGTTGCTTTTGAATCTACAAATCTATAGTAGCTATCCGATTGTACATTGTGGTTTTTTGCATCGCGAATATTCCAAGTCCTATCGCATCTATCTACAGTTTTGGCTGCAGGTACTACTGCGGCGGCGGCAGCAGCTGGTGGTGTTGCCCAAAGATTACAGATACATTTATTGAAAAAGAAAATTCCTAATATAAGCCATACTAATAAAAGGAGGAGAATGAATAAAAACGTTTTGTTCATCTTGTGTAGAATGTTATTTATTGATAAATAATAACCATGTGGTTATAAGTTTTGAATTGAGGCTGCATTAATACAAATACTACTTTGTTCTATAAACTTATTAAGCTTATAACATTAAGACCCAAGTGTTGTGAAAATGTAACTAAAGTTGGGTGAAAAAGTATATAAATTATTGAATTTTGGCTATTTGCCAATAGATTTATACAAGTCCATCAGTTTTAAGGAAACCTCAGATGGTGAAAACTGGTTCAAGTGAACTTTAATTTTGTTACTGAATGTTTTTTTATATTCTGAATTTTGAACATCGTACATGGCTTGCGTTATTTGCGCTGGATCGTTAGGATCAATCAATATAGAAGCTTTTCCACCTGCTTCTTTTAAAGAAGAAAGATTGGAAGTAATGACTGGAGTTCCACAATGCAATGATTCTATGACAGGTATTCCAAAGCCTTCAAAAATAGAGGGATAGATTAATGCGATTGCGTTACTGTACCATTGTAATAATTCTTCATTGGAGATCTGGCCTTTCCATTCAATCCAATTGTGCAATTCATTTTTAGATATATAATCTTTTACTTTTTGAAAATACTTTTTTCCTGTTCCGATTATAACTAATTTTTTTCGATCTTTTTCTTGAATTGCTTTGAGTGCTTTTACGATATTGAGTAAATTTTTTCTTTCGATTACTGAACCTACGTATAGAAAATAATCTCTATTATTTAAAGAAACATATTCTTCAAAATCTATAAAACGCTGATTACAACTTTGGTAAATAAGTGCAGATTTATCAATATTCAACTGGTAAAAATTTATTAAATCCTCTTGAGTTTGCTCGCTGATAGAAATAACTTTATCTGATTCTAGGATAGCAAGCTTGGTCTTAAAATTATACACTTTTCTATCCCAAAATCCATATTGCTTAGGATATCTTTTGAATATTACATCGTGGATAGTTACTATCGTTGGGATTGAACCACTAGAAATTCCTATGGGTAATTCATTGCTTAATCCATGAAAAACATCTATTTGGTCATTGATAATTTGTTGCTTAATACCAAAAGATCTCCACATTGCTTTACTGCCTTCTGGAAGGCATATTTTTACTGCAGATGAATTCTGGAAAAAATCTGTATCGATACCATTGTCAATACTAGGTGTATACAAGTAATATTCATTATCAGGAAAATACTTAATTAAATTTCTAACCAGTGTTCTACTGTAATTACCTAAACCTGTATTGTTTAAAAATAATCGTTTTGCATCAAATCCTATACGCATATGACAAAGGTACTTAATCGATTAATTCTTTCCACACCATAAAAATACAAAGCCATACTCATATTAAAGTATGGCTTGTACCAATTAAGATTTTAATCGGAGTTAGAAATTGTATCTCAATGATAAAAAGGTGATTACTTGTATAACTTATACTTCTTGTAATTCGGCTTTATATTCATTCATTATTTTTTGTTGGATGTCCATAGTTACAGGCATATATTCAGCAAACTTTCTAGTAAATTTAGCTTTCCCTTGTGTCAATGATCTGAGCGTTGAAGAATATTGATACATCTCTGCTAAAGGTACTTTCGCCTTAATAATTTGATAATGACCATCAGCCTCCATTCCTTGAATCATTGCTCTTCTGGTTTGTAAATCACCCATAACATCACCCATGACAGAATCCGAGCAAAGTATTTCTACGTCATATATTGGCTCCATTAATTTTGGCGCAGAATTTTCAAACGCGTTTTTAAATGCTTGACTCGCAGCCAACATAAATGCCATATCATTGGAATCTACAGAATGCATTTTTCCATCATAAATACTGACACGAATGTTTTGACAATTTGAACCAGTCAAAGGACCTTCTTCCATCTTTTGCATAATGCCTTTTTTGATTGCGTTGATATATTTACTATCAATAGCTCCTCCAACGATACACCATTGGAAAAGTAGTATACCTCCCCAAGGTAAGATGTCTTCTATTGCTTGTCTAACATTCAAATCCGAGGTAGCAGGCATTCCATTATAATAAGGTTCTATGCGCATATGTACTTCTGCAAACTGTCCAGAACCACCACTTTGCTTTTTATGTCTATAGGATTCATTTGCTAGTTTGGTTATTGTTTCGCGGTATGGAATTCTTGGTTTTTCAAATTCCATGGTTATGCCATTTACTTTTTCTATTCTATATTTTACAATATCTAAATGTAGTTGACCTTGTGCATGCAGAATGGTTTGCTTTAAGGTTGCTGATTGTTCTATAATCAAAGTTGGGTCTTCATCCGCTATTGAATACAGCGATTTCATGAGTTTTTCCATCTCGTTTTTACTGACTGGTTTGACTGCAGTTCTTATTCTTGGTTCTGGAAACACAATCGGAGAAATTTCTATATTTTTCCCTTTTTCATGAAGTGTTTGATTAGTATTACTATTTTTTAATTTTACTGTAACGCCAATATCTCCTGCGATTAATTTTTCGACATTTTTTCTGTTTTTCCCTTCTGCTACGAAAATTTGATTTAATCGTTCAACACCTTCATTGCCATGATTTACTAGATCATCTCCGCTTGCTACCGTTCCAGAATAAACTTTAAAATAACTTACCATTCCTACTTGAGGCTCAGACAATGTTTTGTAGATAAATATGGCTTTATCACCACCTGAATTATAATCTATATTATCACCAGAACTCAACATAACGGAAGGTACATCCGCTGGGCTTGGCGCTATATCGTTTATAAATCCCATTATCCTTCCGCTACCCATATTTAAAGTAGAGCTGCAGCAAAACAGTGGGCATATTTGCTGATTGGCCAGTGCGATTGTTAGCCCTTTCGCAAGTTCTTCTTCAGAAAGAGAACCTTTATCAAAATATTTTTCCATCAATCCTTCATCATTTTCTGCTGCAGCTTCTACTAAAGCGTTATGCATTTCTTTGGCTCTACTTAACTCGGCTTCTGGGATGGCCACTTTGTTGGGTTTACCGCCATCTTCGTTAAAGACGTACATAACCATTCGCAATGCATCTACGATTGTATTAAATGTATTTCCTTGATTTAATGGATACTGAACTGGAATGACTTTATTGCCAAACCTATTTTTAGCTTGCTCCAAGGTATTTTCAAAATCGGATTTGTCTTGATCTAGTTGATTAACCACAAACATGGTAGGTGTCTTATAATTCTGTGCATACTCCCATAGCAATTCTGTACCCACTTCAACACCATTGGAACTATTCAAAATCATAAGGGCTGTATCTGCAACTTTTAGCGAACTAATAACTTCTCCTACAAAATCATCTGACCCTGGTGTATCAATAATATTAATCTTAGAATCCTTCCAATGCACATGCATCAAAGTACTAAAAATAGAATTTCCCTTTTCCTGTTCGATGTTGGTAAAGTCTGAAATGGTATTTTTCCCTTCTATAGTTCCTCTTCTATTAATGGCACCCGACTCAAACAACATTGTTTCTGCAAAAGTTGTCTTTCCTGAACCTGAGTGCCCCAATAAAACTACATTCCGAATATCTTTAGATGTCATGATAAAAGTATAATAAGATTAAAGAATAAATGATTACACATCATTAAGTTAATGAAATTATCTATTTATTTTTAATAATTATTCAATATTTATAACTAGAATATTAAATATTATCAGTGATATATTCTGAATAAATTATTTTTATCAGAATATCAATGACATACATATTATTACTTTATCAAAGATGACCATTTACGCCTTTAGAGAATTCTAAGTTACTTTAGATTTGGCAATCAATTTTCTGAATAGACTTGGGAAAATTCTATGGATAAATAGGGCAAATTTGGTTTCATAAATATTCCCGATACTTACTTCAAATTTATTTTTATTGATGGCAGAAACTGCTTTTTTTGCAAACGACTCGACATTCATTCCTTTGCTTGTTGCATTGTCCATCGTACCTTGTTTTCTTCCATCAGCGATGAGTGCATTTTTAGAAATATTGGTTTGAATGAATCCTGGACAGATCATTGTAACTTTAATATTTGTCTCCACAAGTTCAGCATGTAAAGCTTCAAAAAATCCATGAAGCGCAAATTTTGATGCAGAGTAGCCAGAACGCATTGGTGTCCCAAATTTTCCAGCAACACTAGAAATTGTTGCAATATGACCACTGTTGTTTTCCTTAAAATGTTGCAACATCCATAAAGTCAATTTTAAAGTTCCGAAATAATTGACATCCATTAATCTCTTATGCACTTCAAAATCTGTTTCTAATGCCAATGATCTTTGGGAAATTCCTGCATTATTGATTAGTAGATCAACATCGTTTAGTAATACTCTGTTTGCATCCAACAAAGTATTTATTTCATTAAGTTGAGAGATATCTATGGGTAGGATTACAACATGTTTTGCATTTTGACAAAGGCTTTTCGTCTTTTCTAATTCTGCAATATTTCTTCCTGACAATATGAGTTTTGAACCTTGATTAGCATATTCGATTGACAATGCTCTACCGATTCCTGAACTTGCTCCAGTTATCCAGACTTTGTTGTATTTCATGAGATAGGATTGATGCCATTAAATAATTTACTGCTAGTTACATCTTTCTAGTTTTGTTAATGGAACAAATTCTAATGAAACTTGATCTTTAGCTTTGATTAATTCTAATGGTTTATCAAGTTCGATTTCCCAAGTATTGGTTAATTGATTTTTTAGTAAACTTTTTTCAAAATCTCCAACCTTGGTGTCATCACAAAAAGTGATTTCATTTCCATCTATGGTCATAAAATATGGACATTTCACTTCTATCAAACACCAAACTAAACAATCTTCTGGATTTGCAGAAAGACAATTTTTATCTGCTTTCCTTTTTACCCACTTAGTAGAAGACTTCGTTGCTTCGAGTAATTCTATATATTCTACCAATGAGAAATGACTAGAACGTTCTTCTTCGATAAGAATTTTTACATCAGTGTATTCATCGGTTTGAGAAGAACAAAATTGTGCTCCTTTTTCTAAGTACTTATCGAAGGTAAAATTAAGCCATGCGCTTTGCAGTAATTTTATATTATCAAGATCTTTCTTAATTTTTTCAATTGTAGTATTGATACTATATTTTATTCTTTTTTTTCTAGTGCCTTGTAGTGCTAATTCAGCATCAAATAATTCTTCATTCAATTGATCTACAATCACATTAAATTCATCAAGGTACATTTGTCTGATCCCTTCTCCCAATTGTTTGACATTTTCAGGCCCAACGAAAATTTCTCCTTTCAGATGTTTTGCAATATATACTTGAGCATTTAGATTAATAAAGAAGAGTGAACATAAAATTATTAAGATGTATTTTAACATTTGGTGACAGTGTCTAAGTTAATTTTTAGAAGCAAAATAATTTTAAAATTGCAACTTTCCAAATCCATCTTTATTGGTCGCATCGAAATTTTGTACAATATCATTAATAGAAACCTCAAGGTCTCTATATTTTAATCCCAATTCTTCGACAGAAATTTTGTTATCATATCTTGATTCAAAGCTCAGAGATTTTAATTGTTTTGCAGAGACAAAGCCGAGTTCTGTTCCAAAAATATTAAGCAATTTATCAACTGCCGAATAACAATTCACTAAAAGAGGACTTAATGGTCGAGAAGGAATTTTTGCTTTTAAAACGGAAGCAATTTTTTGAAAAAAATCTCTATAATACACATTTTCAGCAGAGATGATTATTCTTTTATTGCTTACATTTTTTTCTAGAGCTAGCAAAACACTTTTGGCAACATCTCTAACATCTACTACTCCGTTAGCACCTGTAGGAAAGAAGGTTACTCCCTTTTTTAATCTAGTGAATATAGATGGTGTTCCTTTATCCCAAAATCCTGCTCCGATTATTAAGGAAGGATTCAAAATACACATATTTAATCCTTCTGCTGCGCCACGCCAAACTTCTAATTCTGCAAATCGCTTTGAAATCGCATAATCAGAATTTAATGGACCATCTGACCAATCTGTTTTTTCTGAAATAAAATCTTCATTCAAAGATCTACCGATAGCAGCTATGGAACTGATATGAATAAATCTTTTGATGTTATTTTGCAATGCGGCATTTACCAAATCAGCTGTGAGTGTCGCATTGGACTTCATCAATAACTCAACATCAGATTTTTTAAAGGATACAGCTGCTGCAGAATGGATAATAACATCTTTATCTCTAGTGACTTCATGTATAGAAGAAATGTCAGAAAAATCACAAACGATCCAATTTATTTTGTCTTTGATTCTGGTCACCAATGAGAAATCAGAAGTTTCTCTATGAGTTGCATGTAAGTTGGTGTATCCATTTTCTACTAGAAGAGTAGAAATATACGAACCCAAAAAACCAGTCGCTCCAGTGATAAGTATTGGGGAAGTTTTTTTGAGTTCGTACACTTAATTTTTTTACTTAAGTAATCCAGCCATTGTTTCTCCAATCTCTGCAGGAGAAGATACTACTGAAATACCACATTCTGTCATGATTGCCATCTTAGCTTCTGCAGTATCTTCTGCTCCACCAATGATTGCTCCAGCGTGACCCATAGTTCTACCTTTTGGTGCAGTTTGACCTGCTATAAAACCAACTACAGGTTTAGTGCCGTGTTCTTTTATCCATCTGGCAGCATCTGCCTCCATACTTCCTCCGATCTCACCGATCATTACGATTCCGTCAGTATCTGGGTCTTCCATTAGAAGTTTTACAGCATCAAGGGTTGTAGTCCCTACGATTGGGTCTCCGCCAATACCAATGCAAGTAGATTGTCCCATTCCAGCTTTTGTTACTTGATCCACTGCTTCATAAGTCAATGTACCAGACCGAGAGACAATACCGATTCTTCCAGGATTATGGATAAATCCTGGCATAATACCCACTTTTGCTTCTCCAGGAGTCATTACTCCAGGACAGTTAGGACCGACTAGTCTCAAATCTCTTCCTTGGATATATTCATGCACTTTTACCATGTCTTGAACTGGAATTCCTTCGGTAATACAGACGATTACTTTGATTCCTGCATCTGCAGACTCCATAATTGCATCTCCAGCAAAACGCGGGGGTACGAATATGATACTTACGTCAGCGCCAGTAACTTTTACAGCTTCTGCTACTGTATTAAACACTGGTTTATCTAAGTGCTGCGTTCCACCTTTACCAGGAGTCACACCACCTACAACATTGGTACCGTATTCTATCATTTGTCCAGCATGGAAAGAACCTTCTTTTCCAGTAAAACCTTGAACAATGATTTTTGAATCTTTATTTACTAAAACACTCATTAATTACTTTTTTTTACAATTATTATTTCTTCACCAGGCTCATGAAAAAGATATTTTTCTCTAGCAAATTTCTCTTTGTTATTTTCTAAATTTTCTTTTTCAATCAATGCCGCTTTAAGCTTTTCTGCATATAGAGCTTTGTCTTCTTCCAAAGATGTTATGGTATTACTCAATCTAGATTGGGTAATGAGGCTATTGGTATCAAAAAAGGATATCCAAACTAGAAAAATCCCAGCAGCAATGAAGTATTTATTCATCCAATTGGTTTTGGAAAAATAAGACTTACCTGACTTGAAGATATTAGCGATCATCATCTAATTTGCTGCAAAATTAAGAAATAATTCAATTTTTAACCGATTTCAGTGCTATAAGGATTTAAACAAGTTTTTTCCTGGATAATATGCACTACTTCCAAGTTCTTCCTCTATTCTTAATAATTGGTTGTATTTAGCGATTCTATCACTTCTTGATGCTGAACCAGTTTTAATCTGTCCTGTATTCAATGCTACTGCCAAATCTGCAATCGTGGTATCTTCTGTTTCTCCTGATCGGTGTGACATAACTGAAGTAAATCCATTACGGTCTGCCATTTGTACTGCGTCAATGGTTTCTGTTAATGTACCAATCTGATTTACTTTTATCAAGATACTATTTGCACTAGATTCTCTAATTCCTCTCAATAGTCTTTCTGTATTGGTTACAAAAAGATCATCTCCTACTAGCTGAACGTCTTTACCTATCTTGGCATTCAATGCTGCCCATCCAGCCCAATCATCTTCATGTAATCCATCCTCAATCGAAGTTATTGGATACTTATTTACCCAATCATTCCAATAAGAAATCATATCCTCGGAGGTTAATTTATCTCCAGTAGAAGAATGGAAATGGTACACTTTTTCGTCCTCTAAGTAAAATTCTGAAGCAGCTGCATCCATTGCTATTGAAATATCTTCACCTGGTCTATAGCCTGCCTTTTCTATTGCTTGTAAAACAATTTCTATTGCTTCTTGATTAGATTTAATGTTTGGAGCGAATCCTCCTTCATCACCAACATTTGTAGAATACCCTTTAGATTTTAGGACATTTTTTAGATGGTGAAATGTTTCTACGCCCATTCTTAGACCTTCAGAAAAAGTCTCTGCACCGATAGGCATTACCATAAATTCTTGAAAATCAATACTGTTGTCAGCATGAGAACCACCATTTATAATATTCATCATAGGGACCGGAAGGATATGTGCATTTACACCTCCTAAATATCTATAAAGCGTTTGTTCTGTTTCATCAGCTGCTGCTTTTGCTACTGCAAGAGAGACTGCCAGCATAGCATTTGCGCCAAGGTTTGACTTATTCGGTGTTCCATCTAATTCGATCATTAATTCATCGATGTCTCGTTGGTCTTGCACATTCATTCCTAGTAATACTTCACGTATTTTTTCTTCGACATTGTCACATGCTTTCAATACACCTTTTCCTAAAAATCTGTCTTTGTCGCCATCTCTCAATTCTACAGCCTCGTATTTTCCTGTTGATGCGCCAGATGGGACTGCTGCGGAGCCCACACTGCCAGTATCTGTTAATACATCTACTTCAATAGTTGGATTTCCTCTAGAGTCAAGAATTTCTCTAGCGACTATATCTACAATAATGCTCATGTTAATTATTTTTTATGTTCTTTTATCAATTGTATAAAATCATCGAATAGATATCTTGAATCATGCGGCCCTGGAGATGCTTCTGGATGATACTGTACTGACATCGCAGGTTTCCCTTTTATTTTTATTCCTTCTATTGTGTCATCATTTAGATTGACATGAGTAATTTCTATTGTTTCTGATCTGCTCTTTACATCTTCTGCTTTTACGCCAAATCCATGGTTCTGAGACGTAATTTCTGATCTTCCCGAAACTACATTTAATACAGGATGATTAATTCCCCTGTGACCGTTATGCATTTTATATGTTCCAATACCTGAAGCCAAGGAAAGCAACTGATGTCCAAGACAAATACCGAAAACTGGTAGATCATTGGCAATTATTTCTTTTATAGTTTCAATAGCATAGTCCATGGAAGCTGGGTCGCCTGGACCATTCGATAAGAAATATCCAGAAGGATTGAATGCTTTTAGGGTTTCAAAATTTGTTTTTGCTGGAAATACCTTGACATAACATCCTCTTTCTTCAAAACAGTTAAGGATATTTTGTTTGATTCCGAAATCTAACGCTGCAATGCGTATTTCTGCTTCGGGATTACCTACGGTATATTCTTCTTTGGTAGAAACTTTTGAAGCCAATTCTAAACCAGCCATGCTAGGGACTAAATCCAATTTAGATTTTAGTATATTAATATCTAATTCTTCAGAAGAAATAATACAGTTCATCGCGCCTTTATCACGGATGTGTTTAACTAATGATCTGGTATCCACACCATGAATTACTACTACTGACTGGTCTTCAAAAAACTGCTGAATATCTGCATCTGCAAGATTCCTTGAATATTTAACGGTAAAATTCTTACATACTAAGCCCGAGATTTGGATTTTTTCTGACTCCATATCCTTTTTAGCAGTACCATAATTTCCAATATGATCATTGGTAGCAACCATAACTTGGCCAAAATAAGAAGGATCGGTAAAAATTTCTTGATATCCTGTCATTCCAGTATTGAAGCACACTTCTCCAGTAGAAGTTCCGTGTTTACCACCAGAAAAGCCATGAAATACTTTTCCATCTTCAAGAAGAAGAATCGCAGGAGATAAATTAGCATCTTTCATAGATTCGAAGAGATTTGCACAAAAATAAGTGCTTAAGACACTTGCAGGTAATTTATTGGTAAAATTATTTTAATGTTAATTTATTGTATTGATATTCACTAATTAATTAACATTAAAAATCTGTTAGTGTTTATCTATATCACATAAAAAAAGCCGCCTTGAATTATCAAGGCGGCTTATAGAATTTATAATTTCTTAGAATTATCTGATTCCTAAAGCTTTTAGTGTTTCAAAATCTAATTGTCCAACTGGTAGACCATTATCTTTTTGGAATTTAACTAATGCTTCTCTTGTTTTAGTTCCCATCTGATTATCAGCAGCACCTGGGCTGTACCCTCTTTCGATAAGTGCAGCTTGTACTCTACCTACTAAATCAGAAGTGATATCTGTATCACAAACAACTTCTCTCCACTCAGTAAATCCACCTGGAGTAACCAATTGTCTTCTGCTTACAGTTTTGTATTCTGCAGGAATGTCAATAGTTCTTGTTGTTGCAGGACTTGCTAATTTCTTGTAAGATCTAGTCTTATAAGTAGCAGGAATCTCAGTAGATTCAGTCGTTGCATCAGAAGCTAAAGTTTGGAAAGTTCTTGTTCCGTAAGAAGCAGGAACTTCTGAAGATTCTGTAGTAGCATCGCTTACTAAAGTCTCATAAGTTCTTGTACCGTAAGTAGCAGGAATTTCAGTTGACTCAGTTGTTGCATCGCTAACTAATCTTTGGTAAGTTCTTGTTGTGTACTTGTTACAGTCTCCTGTAGCTTCAGCACAACTAGATACTAACTCAGTTCTTCTGTTTTGTCTTCTTCCTTCAGCTGTGTCATTTGAAGCAACTGGGCTAGACTCACCTTTACCTTCGTATCTCAAGCAGCTAGCAGCTACACCTTCAGCGATTAATGCATCATAAACAGCTTTAGCTCTTCTTTCAGAAAGACTTCTGTTACTCTCCGCAGAACCTTGAGCATCTGTGTGACCTACTAATGCGTTAGTACAACCACCTTCACAGTTGATTGAAGAAGCAATTCTCTTAATCTCACTGTATGAACCACTAGTTAAAGTAGCTGATCCAGTTTGGAAATTAACGTTAATTACTGCAGCTCTTCCAGTACAAGGTACAGCTTCAGCAGTTGCTGGGCTAACCAATCTTTGGTAAGATCTAGTAGCATAAGTTGCAGGAATCTCAGTAGATTCTGTAGAAGCATCTTGAGCTAATTTCTGGTAAGATCTAGTAGTGTACTTAGCAGGAATTTCTATTTCTTCAACAGTTGCTGGTGATGCAACAGTTTGGTAAGTTCTTGTTTCGTATTTAGCAGGAACAGTTACAGACTCTGTAGTCGGAGGACTAACTAATCTTTGGTATGAGATAGTCTCATATTTAGCAGGTACATCAGTTGTTTCGTATGATGCAGGTCTAGCTAATTTTCTGTAAGTTCTTGTTGTAAATTCAGCAGGAACAGTTACTGACTCTGATGTTGGAGGTGTAACTAATTTCTGGAAAGATCTTGTCTCGTACTTTGCAGGAACAGTTACTGACTCCGTAGTAGCCGGAGTAACCAATTTCTGGAAAGATCTTGTTTCGTATTGAGCAGGAACAGTTACTGATTCTGAAGTTGCAGGAGTAACTAATTTCTTATACGTTTTAGTACCATATTGAGCAGGAACTTCAACAGTTCTGATACAATCAGATCCACTTTCAGTCCATCCAGCTTCACAAGCTTGTTTTACTTGCTTAGTAATTGTTCTGTATTGTGCAGGAACTTCAACTAAACACCATACTAAACAATCTTCTGGGTTAGCAGAAAGACAGTTTTTGTCTGCTTTTTTCTTTACCCACTTAGTAGAAGCAGGAGCAGTTTCGATTTGCTCAGAGATAGTTTCGTATCTAGCTGGCTTTTTCTCGATTACTGTACTAGCTGCTACAGTCATTACTTCCTCAGTTACTGTTTCGTAAACAGCAGGAACAGCTCTTAATGTAGAGTATGCAGGCTTAACTAATTTTTCTTCTGTTACAGTTTCGTAAACAGCAGGAACAACTCTTAAAGTAGAGTATGCAGGCTTAACTAGTTTTTCTTCTGTTACAGTTTCGTAAACAGCAGGTCTAGTTGATAAAGTAGAGTAAGCATCTTTCACTAATACCTCTTGAGTTACAGTTTCGTACTCAGCAGGTATAATTCTTACAGTAGTGTAAGCATCTTTTACTAATTTTTCCTCTGTTACAGTTTCGTAAACAGCAGGAACAACTTTTAAAGTAGTGTAAGCTTCTTGAACTAATTTTTCCTCTGTTACAGTTTCGAAAGTAGCAGGAACAACTCTTAGTTCTTTGTAAGCAGCTTTTACCAATACTTCTTCTGAAACAGTTTCGAAAGATGCAGGAACAACTCTTAAAGTAGATCCAGCTTCTTTTTTAAGTATTTCTTCTGAAACAGTTTCGAATTGAGCAGGAATAGCTCTCATATCAAGAACACATCCAGCGCTTGAACCAGCGCCAGCACCTGCAGAAGCACAAGACTTCATACAATCAGCTAAAGAAGCATAAGTTCCTTTACCGTCACCTTTGTTTCCATCAGCGCCAGCAGCACCAGCACCTGAAATTTTACAGTCACCAGTAACACAGTTATAAGTTGCACCAGCAACATTAGAATCATGGTTACCGCCTCTTGCAGAACTTCCAGTAGTACAATCGAATTCGATTACTTGCTCGCTTATTGTTTCGAATTGAGCAGGAACAACTCTTAAAGTAGATCCAGCTTCTTTGGTAAGAACTTCTTCTGAAGCAGTTTCGAATTGAGCAGGAACAACTCTAAGTGTGTTACCAGCCTCTTTTGTAAGTACTTCTTCTGTAGCAGTTTCTAATTGAGCAGGAACAACTCTTAAAGTAGAGCTAGCTTCTGAATCAAGGATTTCCTCAGTTACTGTTTCATAAACAGCAGGAACAACCTCTACTCTAGAAGTAGCTTCTTTAACAAGAATCTCTTCTGTTACAGTTTCGTACTGATCTTGAATCAAACATTTTGCGTAACACTTACCAGGTTCTGAAGGCATTCCAGCTTCAGGTTGTGCGTAGACAACCATCACAGCCAACATGAGCACAGAAGTGAGTATCAAGTTCAGTTTTCTCATAGTTGCAATTAAGTTTTTTATTTAAAGAATTTGAAAATTTGAAAATCAAGCACAAATGTACATATTATTTGCAACTAAGATTCGTTTAAGTAGCATAAATAATAGGTAACAATACTTTTCAGATCTATGTAATTGGGGAAAAAATCAGAATAACTTTTGAGTGTTCCGTCTTTTTTTAACACAATAATTTCGTCTTTTTTTGAATTATATATGTCAATAGTCTCCTTTCCAGAGATTAAAAAGTGAGAGGCGTCAACATCTTTAGTCGCGAATTTCTCCACTTTTTGACGGAGTTCTGCCTCTAAGTCACTAGAAATTGGTGAATTCGAGGCAACTATTTTAAATAATTTTCGTTCGACTAAACTTTTTGCAAACATTCTTAGAGTTGGATCTTCAAAGTGACTTCCAGATTTTAAAATCATGGTTATGTCAGAATCATCCAAGTTACTAAAATAGTTAATCTTTTCCTTAACAGTTAGATTTTTGTTTTTTATCAAATTTATCATCGATTTTTGGATCAATATTTGGTTGGGGATTTCATCTTTACTTTTGATCCACTCCTTAAATCTATGGAAAAATTTAGCCAACATTTTCTCAGCGACAATACTTGTTTTGTGTAAATAAACTTGTTTGTACATGATCTCTCTAGATATTAAAAATTTCTGGATCGAGAATAATGCCTTTTCTTCTACTACCAGTTTATCATCAACTACATTGAGCATTGATATTATCCTATCATAACCAATAATGCCTTCTGCTACTCCAGAGTAATAACTATCTCTATTGAGATAATCTGTTCTATCCATATCTAATTGACCTGAAACCAATTGATGAAGGAAAGATCTATTGTATTTATCTTTGAAAATATTAATACACAATGATAATTTTCCTTCAAACTGTTCATTTAATTCGTCAAGGTACCATTCTGTTATTGTTTCGTGGTGTACATTTAAGATTTGCATTTCTAAGGAGTGAGAAATTGGTCCATGACCTATATCATGTAAAAGTACTGCAAGGCAAGTAGCTTCAAATTCTTCTCCAGAAATTTCTATTCCTTTTTCTTGTAAAACTTTTAATGCAGTCTGTGTGAGATAGCAAGCCCCGATCGCATGTTGAAATCTGGAATGCATCGCGCCTGGGTAAACGTAATGAGAAAGTCCCATCTGCTTAATCCTCCTTAATCTTTGAAAATAAGGGTGATCTATGATATCATATATGATATCGAATTTAAAATTTACCAATCCATAAATTGGATCATTAAATAGTTTGCGCTTTCCCATAGGCTTAGAGAATATTCGTCAATACCAATCGTTTGAAAGACTGATTGTTGAATATATTTGTTTTAAAATAAAAATTATAGATGTCAAAAGTAAAGATATTATGGGCTGATGATGAAATTGACTTGCTAAAACCACAGCTTTTCTTTTTAGAAAAAAAAGGATATGACGTTTCTACGGTCACTAATGGTCATGATGCATTGGATGCATTGGACGAAGATCCAGAGATTGAGGTTGTATTTTTAGATGAATCAATGCCTGGTATATCGGGATTAGAAACCTTAAGTAAGATAAAAGCAAAAAATGCAAGTATTCCAGTTGTGTTGATTACGAAAAACGAGGCAGAAAACTTAATGGAAGAAGCTATAGGTTCTCAAATTGATGATTATCTCATCAAACCAGTCAATCCGAATCAGATATTATTGACATTAAAAAAGATTATAGATAATAAAAGACTCGTTAGTGAAAAGACTGCTACTGATTACCAACAGGCATTCCGGGAGTTGCATATGGAAATGAGTAGTGGTTTAGATAGAAAAGAGTGGGTAGATTTTTACAAAAAGATTATTGACTGGGAATTAAGATTAGATTCTTCTGATGCTAGTCACATGGATGATATATTATCTATCCAAAAAACCGATGCAAATAAAGAATTTTCAAAATTTATAAATAAAACTTACGAATCGTGGTTTAAGTCAGATGACTCACCGATCTTGTCACATGATCTTATAAAGAAGAAAGTCTTGCCAAATCTGAGTCAAGAAGTACCTAATGTTTTTTTACTATTGGATAATTTGAGGTATGACCAATGGAAAATATTGGAACCAATAATTACTGAGAAATTTAGAATAATAGAAGAAGATCATTTTTACTCTATACTACCTACTGCAACACAATATAGTAGAAATGCCATTTTTGCTGGTTTAACACCCAGGGAAATTCAAGAATATTATCCAGACAAATGGCTTAATGACAATGAAAAAGGTGGAAAGAATATGCATGAGGAATTTCTTATGCAAGCTCAATTGGATCGTCTGGTAAAGCGTGATATGAAGATGCAATACTTTAAAATCTTAAATACGAGTCATGCAAAAAACTTAAATGACAATATTCTTAATGCATTGAATAATGACCTTACTGTAATCGTATATAATTTTATAGATACATTGTCTCATGCTAGGACGGAGATGGAGGTGCTGAAAGAATTGGCTGGTGATGAAAAAGCTTATCGCTCGCTGACCAGATCTTGGTTTTTAAACTCTCCATTATGGTCTTCACTCCAAAAGTTAAGTGAAAATAAGGTTAAGTTATTTATCACTACTGACCATGGTACTATACGTGTAAATTCTCCGAGTAAAATATTGGCAGATAGAGAGACAACAACGAATCTCAGATACAAAGTTGGTAAAAATCTAAACTACAAAGACTCTGATGTATTGGTCATCGATGATCCACACAAATGTGGTCTTCCAAAACCGAATCTCAGTAGTAAGTTTGTATTCGCAAAGGAAGATAAATTCTTTTTATATCCCAATAATTATAATAAGTTTCAGAACATGTTCAAAGATACATTTCAGCATGGAGGAATATCACTTGAAGAACTGATCTGTCCATTTATTTCTTTAGAATCGAAGTAATATCATCTGCGTCAACATTTTCTAAATAGAAATTGAGTTGAGTTTTGTTGAGTAAAAAGGAGATTTTTTTTCCAAATTTCCCTTTGTACTTGAGTCTTAATTTTAATACTTGGAAAAGACCAAAGTTCAACTCAGTTATTTTTTCTATATCTTGAAATGCATAGCTGTACGTTTTGAAATAATTAGAAGCAAAAAAGTGGGTATTGCTGACTTCTACCCTTCTTAATTTCATAATTGTAAATCTAATTATTAGAAAAAAGAATAGTACTATAGCAAGTATTACCCATCTGATATATGGGATGCCGGGAAAAGGTAATGTACTCTGGTCAGAAAATAAAATTGCCAGAGCAAATAAACCAAAAAAAACCATCCAGAATGTTGGTAAGAATAAGGCAAGCATCATGGTCAAATTTGACGATATTCTAATTGGTTTTTCGAAACTTACTTTTTCTTGAGACATGATTTTTTGTTTTTCTAAATTTTTATTTAGACTTCTCTAACTTTTTCTTATTTACCCTTGCAGAGATGAGAATACTCAATTCATAAAGCATAAATATTGGTACACCAATAAGAAATTGTGTAAATACATCAGGTGGCGTAATTACTGCTGCTAGAATCAATATAACAATGAATGCATGTTTGCGATATTTACGCATATTTTCTGCTGTTACTAAGCCTATCTTAGATAAAAAATATACTACTACAGGCAACTCAAATAAGAACCCTGTGGGCATAGTAAACATGGTTAAATAGCTGGTATAACTTGCCAATGCTGGACTCGTAATCGCATCTACTCCGACCTGATATCCTGCCAAAAAAGTAATGGCAAAAGGACAAATTACGTAATACCCAAATAATACACCTAAATAAAAAAGTAAAGTGCAAACCAATACAACGCTACCTGCTGCTCTTTGCTCATGATCATGTAATCCTGGCTTAATAAATTTCCAAAATTCATAAAATACATAAGGGAAACAAGCAATAATTGCCAACCAAAGTGACACTTTTAAATGCGTAAAAAATTGCTCTCCTAGTTCTCTAGTGATAATATCAAAAGTTGGCGGTTTGAAACATGTACGCTCCGAAATAAAGCAGAAAAAACGGTAGGTTGCAAAGGTCTCATGTTTTGGTGCGAAAATGATTTCTCTGAAAACAAAGGTCTTAAATGAGAAAATACCGATTGCGGCAATTACTACTGCAACCAAGCTACGCACTATATGCCACCTGAGTTCTTCCAAGTGATCTAGAAAGGACATTTCCTTTTCTTCTACCTTATTATTGGATGATTTCTTAATCTCTTTTGACATACTTGCTACAGATAAACACCAAATATATTACTGTGGTTAAACTAATTTGTAAATTTGCGTCATTAAATTGTTGTGTTGCCTTGAAAATATATTCTAGCAAACATGATAAAGGAACATTTTGGTGACTTTCGCACAAATATTTCGTTTAGTATTACAGAAGTAATGTGCTTAACTCGTTGGTCTAAATTTTAAAAGACCAAAACTGATATTTTTCGCTTTAATTTTTTTAAAGAAATTTCAACTTGCTCGTATACCTTATTTTTGTTGTTAGTCTTGCAGTCCTACTTATAGGATCGGATTGGTTTATAGATTCTGCTGAGAAGATTGGGCTATCATTTGGGATTTCCCCATTTATTATCGGTGTAACAATTGTTGCATTCGGAACTTCATTACCTGAGTTGGCAACGTCGATCGCTGCTGTAATGGGAAGTACGCACCATGTTGATACATCAGAGATTGTTCTGGGTAATATTATCGGATCTAACATAGCAAATATATTGTTGGTTTTTGGTTTGACTGTAATTGTTGGGAAGGGCGTCAAGCTTGATTTTGATATTATGAATGTGGATATGCCACTGCTAATACTGTCAGCTTTTTTCTTATTTTTTGCGGTTTATGATTTGCAATTTACTATTGTAGAAGCCATACTTTTTCTTGCTGCATTGGGCATATTTTTATACAGTTCTGTAAGTGGTTCTACTGATGAAGAATCAGAAAGACCTGAAGTTTCTGCTAAAAATTATTTAATGGTATTAATCGGTGGCGTTATGGTTTTTCTAGGCGCTACATACACCATTCATTCATTGGAACATATTTCTCTAAATCTTGGGATTAGCCCAGAGATAATTGCCTTAACGGTGATTGCATTTGGTACTTCATTGCCAGAAGTTGTAGTCAGTATTTCTGCAGCTAGAAAAGGCAAACATGCCATTGCTGTTGGGAATGTATTGGGTTCTAATATATTTAATACTTATGCTGTGATGAGTATTCCTTCTTTTTTTGGAGAACTGACCATTCCAGCGACTTCTATAGATTTTGGCTTGCCATTTATGCTTGGAGTTACGTTATTATTTATGATAATGCTATTCACTAAAAAAGTGAGTCCAATGGAAGGAATGATGTTGGTATTATTGTATATATTCTATATTTATCAAGTACTTTAATGCTAATTGACTTTAAAAATTCGTTACTATTTAAATTTGAGCTATGTTAGACAATCTAATGAAACAACTTGAGGAAACTCAGCAAAGAATGAAAGAGGCTTTGGATCAAGAAATCATCAAAGTTGATTCTCAAAATAAAGAAGTCTCAGTAACTGTCAATGGTAATCGAGAAATCAAAGAGGTAACCATAAATCCTGCATTTCTTATCGAAGAAAATGTTGAAATGATAGAAGACTTATTAATCACTGTATTAAATGATGCAATGCAACAAGCTCAAGTAAAAGAGGCAGAAGCATCAAAATCAAACTTAGGAAATATGATGCCTGGTGGATTTGATATGGGTAGTATTTTTGGATCATGAAAAAACTTTTAATAGGTATAATTTTCTTTTTGATTGCCAATTTTTTGTTTGGCCAATCTGCGATTGCACCAACTGTATTGGTATCTTTTGATGATTGTGCTAATCCATCAGAAACTGCTGATTTTCAAAATAATATCATTAGCTCAACAATAAATTGTGATTGCGGTGCGGTGAATGACTGCATTGTTTTTGACGACAGTACTGACACTGTTTTCCTCGATAAAAAGATGGCACAATTGTTAAATGAAGATTTTACTTTGTCACTATATTTTTGGGCAGAAGAACAATCTACTTCTTATTCAATATTGAGTGTTCAAGATAGTTGCTCTAGAGATTCTGCACTGGTTATACAGTACATTCCACTGGCAAAAGAAATTGATATTATCATTTCTCAAAGTATAGGTGTTGATATTCGATTTTCTGTTCCTTTGAATGAAGATCGATGTTGGCATCACTTGGTATTCTCAAAAAAAGACCAAGATTATTCTCTGTTTTTAGACGAAGAATTTATTTCTACTAAGAATTTAGGAAGAGCGTTTGTAATAGGTAAAAATCATGATTTTAGGATCGGTAGTGGACCATGCTTAGATTTTGGTGAAAGTGTTATGCGTGGCAAAATCGATGAGTTAAGGATTTATAATAAAGCATTAGACCCAGGAGAATTAGAAAAAATAAACTTGTTTCCAGATCAAATTTCCATATCTGACACAACAATTTTTGAAGGTAATCCAGTAAATATACTGACTGGAAATATATGCTCTTCAGACTTTGCTTGGTTTCCAACTTCAAATCTTACAGAGACAAATACATTAATGCCAATTTCTACCACTGATGAGAATATTACCTATTTTCTGAATATAGATTATGGCTCATGCCGAGTGCAAGACTCTATCAATATTTTTGTGATTGATGAAGCAGATATCGACTGTGAAAATTTATTACTTCCCAATGTTTTTACGCCAAATGGAGATCAACTTAACGATGATTTTGGGATAAGCAATAGCTTTATTATCGAGTCAATAAATTCTTACGAAATATTCGATCGTTGGGGAGCGAAAATTTTTGAATCTGCGAATAAAGAAGATACTTGGGATGGTGTTTTCGGTGGAGTAGCCAGTCCATCTGCCATGTATGTGTATAAGGTTGAATACACTTGTTTGGGTAATGATTACAAGAAAATCGGTAGTTTTAGCTTAATGAGGTGACCAATCAGTACCTTTGGGAGTCAAACAAAAAGAGACTTTGTACTGTTAAGCTTTTAACTGATGAATAAATTCAATATTTTTTGTTGCCTTTTTGTTGTTTCTGCATGTATATCCTGTGGAGCGGATACAAATACGCCAACTAGTAAATCTAGTGACGAATCTGATATTACAGCACAAAAAAGTAACGAACCAAAATTAGATGAATTCAAAAAAGTAAAAGAGATTTCTGAACAATCAGATATAGAAAATCCAGGATTTAGAATGGATTCTATCAAAGGTGAAACTCCAATTAAAAAAACGAAAGCTCCCAGTCAAGCAACAGCACAAACTCCAGAAAAGAAAGTAACAGAAACAAAAGCTAAACCTAAAAAGTCTAAGCCTAAAGCGCCAAGAAAAAAGGCAAACATAGTTTTCAAAGATGCTGATCTGACTTATGATTTTGGAGAAATCTCACAAGGTGATGAAGTGGATTACAAGTTCCAATTTGTCAATATCGGTAATGCGCCTTTAGAAATTAAAAGCGCAAAAGCTTCTTGTGGATGCACACAGCCAGCCTACCCTTTTGTACCTATCGAACCAGGAAGCTCCGGATTTATCGGTGTAAAATACATTTCTGTAGGAAAGCAAGGACCTCAATCTCCAGAGATTACCGTTATCACTTCTGCTAGTAAAGAACCTGTGGTGCTTACTATGAAAGGGATTGTTAATCTTCCTGAAGA
>JAHDBF010000050.1 GCA_020630525.1 Saprospiraceae bacterium | reverse complement strand
TAAACCAAATTTTAATTTACTTGAGAGATTTATTTCTCTTTGCTAAGCAACTATTTTGAATTTGTACCGTCATAATAATGTAATCCTAGACAAGAAGCATTTTGATGAATTTTTATTTATTATTAAATCAAGACAATAAAAAAGTAGCATTTAAACCTACTGCCTTACAACGTACAGGTGTATATGCTACCCTAAGTGAGTTTCCACATGAGTTTCATCTTCAACGAATTTTTGATGCTGTAATTGAAAGCAGTACATTCGGAAATGTACATTTTAAACTTGCTGTTGCTTCACAAGAGATAAAAGATGGGCAAGTCCTATTATCTTACTACACTGAAAACAATTATGCAAAAGGGATTATTGCCAATTATTTTTTGAAAGTCAAATCTAGATATACGATTAAGGAACTTAGGGCGATGCATCATATACCAGCTGTACAAAAAACTGAAAAAAGAGCGTCTATATTTCCAATGAGAATAGTAAAAGGAATAATACAGGTATTGGGATTGGGTAAAAAACAATGAAACCGATTACTCTCGCAACCGGTTTCACTTTAACACCCTTATAATTTCCTTTGATAAGGCAAATATAAGTTGCTTTTATCCTGACCCCTATTTTAAGTATACTACAAATAGACTACAACACATTACAAAAACCCTACATATAATAAGTGCGGTATAATCTAACTTAAACTTAGACATTTTTTGTTTAATATTCAACACGTTTAATAAAAAAACCATCATGAACATATGTTAATATGCTACTGTTATATCTCCTTTAACTTCTCCTTTCTCTCCCCAAACTGTCCTAAAAATAGAGATGAAAGTATATACATCACTAGCGGCAGGTTTTCCTCTGAACATTCCATCCCAACCAAACGATGCATCATTAGGCGGAATATCCAATTGACTAAATATCAATTCTCCCCAACGGTTATAAATATATAACTCTTCTATCCTTTCTACATTTTCGTGCGCAAATAAGTACCAGATATTATTTTCATCTTGGCTATTCGGTGTAAAAATATTTGGCGCATAAACAGCTTTCTCCTTATTGACAGTTACACGTACCGTTGTTGTATCACTACAACCATACTCATCAAAAATTGTAATCAAATACTCCATATCATGCGCTGGACCTAAAACCGGCTTCATACAATCATCGCAAGAAACTCCATAATTTCTATCCCAAAACAGATCACTAATATTTTGTTCCACAATATTGGTTACAAGATTTATCTGAGCACTATCTCCATAAGTGATTTCTAATTCTTGAGGATCTGCAAATAACTCTGCTTCAAAACCAGCATTTATCTCTATAATGGTATCTAACTTACAACCCAACTCATTTTCAATTACAAGATTATATTCTCCAGAAGACAATTGATTAAAATATCCAGTCTCATTTACCAATAACCCATTCAGAGTATACGTAAATGACTCACCACCACCATACACATGCGATACGTCAATAGATCCCGTATTCTCATCAATACATATT
The DNA here is from genome assembly GCA_020630525.1 of Saprospiraceae bacterium. Classification (GTDB taxonomy): domain Bacteria; phylum Bacteroidota; class Bacteroidia; order Chitinophagales; family Saprospiraceae; genus JAHDBF01. Next base: position 21,180 of record JAHDBF010000050.1, on the reverse strand, counting down.
GGGTCTATCATATCTGCATCAATATCAAACGGAACATTCAAATTTTCAGTTACCAATACGCTATCCATATTTTCACAACCGGAACTAGGGTCAATAACACTTAAGTAATACATACCCGGAATATCTATAGTAGGAGTAGTAGTATGCTCTCCATAAAGAATATGACCAGTATCTGTAGTCCAACTTAAGTAATTACCATCAGATACTGATGCCGTTGCATTAAGAGAAATAGAAGTACCATCACATGGAAGCTCTGCTGTAAATCCTGCATCTACTTGAGGAATAATAAAATTGTCTAATACTTCTGTGGAATCCATCGTTGCACAACCTGTTTCCATATCCATGGATTGCAAGTAGAACATTCCTGATTCGTATACCATTAATTCTAATGCTGTTGCACCTATTATTATTTCATTATTTCCAGTATACCATTGATGCGCAATGCTGCCTCCTGTATTAGATGGACTTGCATCTATTAACACCTCTTCTACCCTACAATCCAATATATCGGTCGGTTGTATTTGTATCATTGGATAGGCAATCTTATCCAATACCATAAATGTATCTTTTGTTTCGCAATTAGAATAGTTATGGATTGCAGTTAGTATTACCTCTGTCTGATGATCGATAACTATAGAAGTAGATGATAAATTTTCTTCACCATAACTCCAGTAGTATGTTACCTCTGGTTCTGCAATTACATAAAGATTAATTTCTCCAATGTAACAGTTAATTATATTTTCATTTTCAGAATGAATCTCCGCATTAGGTACGAATACTTTATCTAACACAGAAACAGTGTCCCGATCCTCACAGTTTAAAATCAAATCAGTTATTACCAATTCGTAATCTCCAACATTTGAAACATACACTTCTCGCTCATTACTAATAACCACTCCATTTGCATCAATCCATTGATAATTAAATTCACCTGTGCTGATTGCATTAGAACCAACGAGTGCAACCGTACTTATTGAGCAAGTAATTTCTTTATCTGGACCTGCATCTGCGACTGCTTTACAAGAACAATCTGGGCTTTCGATTGACATCTCAGACATACATCCTGTAACACTATTTAGTACCGTAATTAGAATATTTTCACTTGTATCAATATTGGATATTTTAAATCCATCATTTGTATCTTCGATAATAGCATTAAAAGAATCTGTCGATAATATGTCTCCATCAGTTTGTATCGCTATAACATAAGTTGATAAGTCATTACTACATATCTTTTCTTTCAAAATTATCGTTGGGTTCTCATGTTTTATTACTTCAAATGCAGATTCACCAGTGCATCCATTTTCATCGGTAACGGTGACAGTATATATCCCTGGACTGGTAACTTCTATCTCATTAGAATTTTCTGATGTATTCCAAAGTACTTCTCCAAATTCCAAATCCAAGGATAACATCAAAGTATCATTAGGACACATTTCATTTATTCCAATAATTTCAGGTTTTGGGTCTTGAATTGAGATTACTTCTACTATATCGGTAGCGCTACAATTTAGGTTCAAGTCTGTAACAATTAAGGTATAATTATCAGGGGTTTCGACAAATATGTTCCAATCTTCGGCAATTAGTTCTCCTTGAGAATTTAGCCATTCCACAGCAAAAAATTCATTATCTAAAACTGTACTTCCTATTCTAACTTCAGCTTGGTTACAAAACAGTTTTTGGTCATCTCCTGCATCAGCGATCGCTTTACAATTACAATCAGGTGCAATAATTTCGTAAATGGCTGTACATCCATATTCCTCATTAAACAATGTCAAAGTTAGATTTTGATTTACCGCAATATTGGATAATTCAAAATTTCCTTCTGATACTTCTATGGCAGATATTCCATTTTCTGCTTCTATTCTATCTGCGTTACTTTGGATCATGACAGCATAACTATTTAATCCATCTTCGCATGTAGTTTCTGCATTTGTTACAATAGGAAGATCAACAAATTGTATTTCGATTTGAGATGATGCAGTACAACCGTATTCATCAGTAACGGTAGCAGTGTATGTTCCTGATTGACTGACATTTAAAGAATCAATGTTACTGTTGTTACTCCAAAGTATTTGATTCGTGTTTGTATTTGTCTTTAATAGTATTATTTCATTTTCGCAAGCCAATTTATCGCCTATAATTTCAACGAATGGCTCTACTCTTTTCTCAACCATTACAGAATCAAATACAGAACAATTAAGATTTGAATTGATAACTTCCAACTGATAAACACCTACTAATTCTACTTCAATAAATTGCGTTTCTGCGACAATGTTATTATTAGAATCAGTCCAAATATAATTATATTCCTCTCCTAATGAGGACTCATCACTTCCTAAAATCGCTGAAATATTATTGCAATCTAAAATTTTATCCTCTCCTGCATTTGCAATTGCAATACAAGTACAAGAAGGGGTAGCAATCTCAATTACTTGCGCACATTCTTCCAATCCATTGTGTGCAAATATTTGTAAAAGATCCATTGTATCGATATCAGTTATCAAATAACTTCCTTCGGCGATTGTATCAATATCATATTCTGGCAAAGTATAGATAAATGTCGCATCAGATTCAAAGGATACTCCATAATTAAAATCATATTGATTACATGATACATCTATTAATTCAAGACTTGCTTCTACAACAAAATTTATTTCTATATCAGCAGTATCTTTACATCCAAATTCATTTTCAACAATCACAGAATAATACCCAGGATCAGAAACCTCAATGTATGGCAAAATAGAATTATTACTCCATAGATAAGAACTATATGATTCACTAAGATATACACTGTCAACTGTGCCAATACAATTAAATTGCTTTGCCGATAATATTGGTTCATCAATTTTCGACACTTCTAAGAAAGCTGTTGATATTGCAACACAACCATTTATATCAGTAACGGACACAATATATGTTCCCTCTTCGCTAACAATTATATTTTCTGATGTGCTTCCAGTTGACCACAACCAACTATCATAATCTCCACTTGCATCAAAAGTCCAGTCATCACCCTCACAAATTGTAATGGTATCGCCAATGATGGGAGCCAAAGCATATCCTTCTTCGATTAAGACATCAGATGCGGATGTACATCCATTTTCATCAGTAACAGTCAATCCATAAATACCCTCTTCTTGAATTTTTATTTCACTAGAAATAGCTCCATTGCTCCATGAATACTGAGACCAATCTTCTAATGTGGAGAGAATTACTTCTGAATCATTACACAAAGCACCATTTAAGTCAATGATTACATCTATAGTATTGCTGCTTTCTATTGCTATAGTTCTCACTGTTCTACATCCAATACTATTAGTAACGGTAACATCATATGTTCCAAAATCATTTACAATAATGGATTGAGTTGTTTCTCCAGTTGACCATTGATAACTTTCAAAATCTCTATCAACTGATAATTCGACATTTTGGGCGGTACAAATTTTTGTTTCACCAATGATATTAAAATCTTCTTCTTGTGTAGTTTCTAAAATGATAGCACCTGTTCCTGTACATCCATCAACATCTGTAACGGTGACTGTATATTCTCCAGCTTCCGAAATGTATATTTCATTCATACCAATCTGACCAGTACTCCATTCATACTTATCAAAATAGTCTCCTGCACCAATTAGTGTAGAATCTCCATAACATATAAACACATCTTCGAATGATAGATTTAGATATAGATAATTATCTTCAATTACTTCAAGTGCACTAGATGCCGTACAACCATTTTCATCAGTAACGGTAATGCTATATGTTCCTGCTTCATTCACATCTATAGTTTGACTAGAATGACCAGTACTCCAACTCCAAGATTGCCAAAAATCTCCTCCATCTAATGTAGTCTTGGCATTTGCGCAATACGTTCTAGAACCAACAATGTGTGCTTGACGCTGAGGAAATGGTAATACTGTAATTGCATCGGTCGCAGTACAACCTGACTCATCAGTAACGGTAACCATATATACGCCAGGTGAGCCCACTTCCAAAAATCGAGAATCTACGCCTTGAATACTCCAATTATAGTTATCAAATTCTCCAGCATCCAAAAGTGTAGTATTTCCAGGGCAATATAAAGTATCACCTTTAATCTCAATTACAATTTCTTCTGACTCTACTATATCTATACTTGTAGAAATTGTGCATCCTATTGCGTCAGTAACAGTTACAGAATATTTTCCTATTTCTGTAATAAGGATCCCTGGGCCTAATTCTCCTGTAGACCATAGATACTGCAAGTAATCATCATTTACAGAAATATAAGTAGAACCAGAATTACATAGCTCTGATTGCCCATCAATAATTGGATCAATTATCTCGTTGTAAGAAACCTCAATTTCACCACTGCCAAGACAACCATTTTTATCTTCTATTATAACCGTATAAACACCTGCTTCTGACACTTCAATTGTTCTTGTATTAAAGCTTCCTGTCGGGCCATTCCATTGCCATGAATCAAAGTCACCAGCATCCAACTGAGTTGATTCGCCAAGACATATTTTATCTTTACCTAAAATAGATACTTCAATTTCGTCTTTTTCATTTATCATAGCAGCAACCTTAGAGGTACAACCATTTACATCTGTTACAGTAACACCTACAATACCAGGTTGAGACACCTCTATAGTCTGAGTGGTATCGCCAGTTGTCCAAATCCATGAAACGAAATTATCCGCTGTATTTAATTGAGCAGAAGAGCCTGCACAATAACTAAATGCCCCACCAATTAATACCTGATCTACGATAAACGGAGACAATGTAGTAGTCCCTATGGCTTCGCATCCATTAAAATCTGTTACAGTAACTGACACTGTACCTGTCTCACCTACTTCCTCAAATCTTTCATTACCACCAGTACTCCATTGATAATTCAAAAATTCTCCTGCATCTAAAGTAGCTACACCATTTGGACAATAAAATGGACCGCCAAGAATATTTACTTCTGGAAGATTTTCGTTTGAAACAACAATAGAAGTTGATGCAGTGCAACCGCCTATATCAGATACAGTTACTGAATATTCTCCTGGCGCATTCAATTGTAATGAAGAGCCAGTATTTCCTGTAGACCAAAGATAATTTTCATATTCTCCAACGAAAAGCTCTGCATTCGCTGCGTTACAAATGGCTGTCACACCACTAATAATTGGCTCCGGCGAAACACCATCTATAACCAATATTGCTGAGGTACCTGAGCATCCAGTTTCATCTGTAACGGTAAGTGTGTATATCCCAGAAACGGCTGCTTCCAGATATCGTTCGTCACCTAGCTGAGGACCTTCCCATTTATATTGAGTGTAATGACCAGCATCTAATACAGTTACACCACCAGGACACAAAATAGGGTCACCAGCAATCAATGGCGACAATGCATTATCTATAGATACAATAATTTGAGCACTCGCAGTACAACCATTTTCATCCGTAACCATCAAGGTATATGTTCCAGGTATTCCTGTTTCTAAAGTTCTGCTTTCACCAGATATTGGTCCAGCCCAATTATAGCTTTGATAAACACCAGCATCCAATACTGTTGAACCACCTTCACAAAAACTATTAGAACCTTGAATATTTAATTCAGCGACTGCAAATTCTGTAATATTAATCGCATTGACACCACTACATCCATTTTCATCCGTTACAGTAACACTGACCAATCCAGCTTCGTATATTGTCACTGCTGGCTCATTACTCCCATTACTCCAACTGTAACTTGACCAATCACCTGCATCTAAAACAACATTATCGCCAGAACAAAATCTTGTTTCCCCGCTTATACTAGGATAAATATCTTCAGAATATGAAATCGTAAATTTTGTATCAGATGTGCACCCAAAAGCATCAGTAACGGTAAGAGAATATGTGCCTGCATTAAATACTTCTATACTAGAATCAGAACCTACTGGAGACCAAACATAATTCTCATAACCCGAAGGCCCAAATAATATTGCTGATGAATTTTTACACAAATACTCATCTCCATATATGTCTATAATTGGTGTTTCATGATTTTCAACAATTACCGTTGAAGATTGAGCGCAACCTAGAGCATTCATTACAGTTAAACTATATGCACCAGGTTGGAACACATCAAGTTGTGTATCGGATGAATCATCACTCCATAAGTAGCTACTATATCCTGGTGGAGCAAATAATGTTGTCATTTTACCTTCACAAAGATAAGGACTGCCCAATATTTCTAATTCAATTTCATCTTGTTCTATTACTTCAACTTCACCAAAAAATTCACAATCATTTTCATCTGAAACTGTAATAAAATATGATCCAGCTTCATTTACTGTTATAACACTATTGGTCTCTCCTGTACTCCAGAGTACCGACTCCCAGCCTATAACTGACAATTTAGTTTCAGTATCTTTACAAAAGATAGTTTCGCCAGAAATGGTAACTGTTTTATCTTGTAGCTCTGTAATTTCAATTGCTTGAGAGGACTGACATCCATTTTCATCAGTTACAGTAACAGAATATAATCCAGCCTCAGAGACAACAATATTTTTACTGTTCGATCCATTTGACCAGCTATATGATACATATGCTTGAGCCAATCCCAATTCCAATTGACCTTGAAAACAAAATACATTACCACCTATTATTTCGGGTTGTGGATCATCGTGCAATAAAATCTCAACTTGCTGTTCGGAGGTACAGTTAAAATTATTTGTAACGGTAACAGTATATATCCCAACTTCATCAAATGAATTATCAGAAGTATTTATTCCATTAGACCATTGATAATTGTAATTAGGATTGTAGCCAGCATTTACTTGTGCAGGATTTGACGAACACAATAATTCTAAAATCTCAATATTAAAATCTATAGCTTCAGAAGGCGAAACACTATAAATACTTGTACCTGTGCAGCCATAATCATCTGTTACTGTCACCTGATATTCTCCTGCGGAATTGACCAAAAACGTATTGTCATCGACTTCACCATTGCCCCAATTGTAACTTGCATATCCTATAGAAGTCTGAATCACAATAGATTCATTAGGACAAATAGTATTTGGTCCAGAAATGATCGGCGTCAATAATTCATTGGCAATTATTGATATCTCAGCTGTAGCATTACAAGAATTCTCATCAGTTACTGTTACCGAGTAAGTTCCGTTTTCGTCAACTACTATTGTTTTTGTTTCATTACCATTAGACCATAAATATTGATTAAAATTTTGATTCAATTTTAAAGTTGTCTGCCCACCTTGACAAAAACTATTTTCTTGAATAACCACAAGATTTTGAATATCGACAATCTCTACTTCTATAAAATTGCTTGCTTTACAACCTGCCAAATCGGTTACTGTAACAGAATAAATGCCTGAACTAGTAGGAATAAGTTCTGATGTACTTTCTCCGTTAGACCATATTAATTCTTGCCATTCTCCTTCGACTTTAACGGCGGTTTCACCACCTCGGCATTGGATTGAATTTCCTGTAATGTTTGGTATATTAGTTTCTATTTGTTTTACTTCAAATTCCTCTTCTGCGGTGCAGCCTTTATCATTAGTAACGGTAACTGTAAAAACTCCAGAATCGTTTACTGAGATAGATTTTGTGGTTACACCAGTACTCCAATTGTATAATTCGAATTCGTCAGACAATGACAATATGGTAGATTCTCCATTACAAATAGTACTTTCTCCAATAATAGAAAAATCAATTTTTGAATAGTTAGTAATCGTATGAGAAGATACTCCGCTGCATCCATTTGAATTTGTAACTGTAACCGTATATGTTCCTTCATTATAAATTTCCAAACTACTTAGCTCAGAAGGCCCATACCCCCAATCATAAGATTCATAATCCTCAATCACATTAATAGTAAAAGGATTTGTAGCATCATTACACAAGGAATCAATACCTACAATTGTGGGTTCTAATTCTGATTCAATCTTCACGTAAAAACTACTTTCTGCAGTACAACCATTTTCATTGGTTACCGTCAAGTTATATTCTCCTTCAGAGGCAACATCAATAGACGGCATACTTTCTCCGGTACTCCAAGTGTAAGCAGAATATTCTCCTTGGGTAGATAAGGTCGATATATCTTGAGGACATATTTGGGCATCGCCTTGAATTTCAAAAGTAAAATAATCTTCAAAGGTAACATGTGCTAAAGTACTTGCAATACAACCATTTTCATCAGTAACGGTAAGCTCATACGTTCCTGGCTCAGTAACTGTTAATGTTGCATTATTTGTTAATCCGTCATCCCAACTATATGCTTCAAATACCGAAGACACTTCTAGGATCGCTTGATCTTCTGAATTTGGACATAGCATTAAGTCACCTATTATATTTACTTCTGGTGATTCATGCATAACTACAAATACTGAGCTTGATCCAGAACAACCAAATTCATTAGTAACAGTAAGTTGGTATTCACCTTCGTTTTGTACTTCGATTATGGCTTCGGTTGATCCGTTACTCCATTCGTAAGTAACAAAATTTTGACTTGTAGACAAAATAGTATGATCATCTATACAAAATTCTTTAATTCCAGCTATTTCCACATCAGGATAGTTGCCCTCTTTTAACTCAAAGGAGGCTTCTCCTGTGCACCCATTTTCATCTACAACCACAACGGAATACACCCCAACTTTATCTGCTAAAATAGTTTGTCCAGTTTCTCCATTTGGCGACCAAAGCATTTCAACATATTCTGAACTTAAGGACAATTCTGTTTCCTCAAACCCACATAAGTAAGGATCACCTAAAATGGTAGGTGTTATTTGATCTAATTTTTCTATTGAAATATCGTCAGCTGCAGTACATCCATTTTCATCTGTAATTGTCAATCCATATGTTCCTTCTTCGCTTATATTAATCACTTGTGTAGTTTCTCCACCAGGGCTCCAAAGGTATTCATATCCTGCAGGTCCGGATAATGGAGTAAAACCATCAGCACAGACAGAGGGTGAGCCATTAATATTAAAACCTAACTGAGGTGATGGAAGAACAGTAAACTCAGCAGTCGAGTTACAACCAAAATTATCTGTAACGGTTAAAATATGTGTTCCTACATTTTGCGTTTCAAAAATATAATTTGAATTTATACCTTCTCCCCAATCATAGCTAGAATATCCTTCACTTGCAGTTAAAACAATTGGATCGTTTTCGTAACATTGGATTGTTGTTCCAGTTATTGTTGGTGCAATAGGTGTTATTAATTCTATATGAACTTTTACCAATTGTGAGGCACATCCGTTTACGACACACTGAACCCACAATGATATAGATTCATTTACGTCTGTTAATTCATAGGATGCCCCAATAGACAATAATTCTTCACCATCAATATCGCTATACCAATTTAACACCCCATTTTCACAAGCAGTTGCTAAGATTAGAACATCTTCATTTTTACATATTGTATTTGGGAAGTTTACAATTGGACTTTCTGTTGGATTGTATGTACCAGCACATGGAATGCAAACTATTGACTCATTACAACCATCATATTCTATAATATCATTTATCGTACATGGATCACCGTCATCGCAAGCTTTAACAACATTTGCCAATACTCCAGAACATTCCTCAACAGGCGTTCCCAAACACGGCAAACACAAGGTTCCATCACAAGCAATTCCCTTTTGGTCGTTTTCGGTACATGGATTATCATCATCGCATGATACATAATTAATATCACCATCGCATTCAGTTAATTCACCTATACAAGGTTGACAAATCTCACCCTCGCAAGAGACTAGTTGTAAGTCATTTATCGTACATGGATTTCCGTCATCACAAGAAGTATAGCTTGGTGCTATTAGAGTATAAATTTGTGTAAATGAGATTGGACCATTATTACAATTATCAGAATAGTCCCAAGTTCGAGTTACCGTACCGCCTTCGCAGGTAGAGATTAATTTTTCTTCCACAAATGGTATAGATACAATGCCTAAGCAATGATCAAGCACTGATAATTCTTGTTGCTCTGGGATTGCAGTAATACAATCTATCAAAATATTAGATTCTGGTAAAGAAACAAACTCAGGCAAAGTATTATTTAATAAGGTAATATTCTGAGTATGTAAAATAGACTTCTGACAAGCTGTATTTAGGTCTTCAAAAAACCAAGACCTTGTAATAATATCCCCACAATTAACTAAACTACCTGATTCAACTGGATTGACAGACTCCAGAATACCACAACTATTTTCACCTAATCCATTAGTAACTGAAAGCGGTTTAGCATCTATTAATTCTGTTTTACAAGATATCGTTATATCACTTGGTAATACATCAATCCAACTTAATTCTGGAATAGCTTCTAAATTAATCGTCTGCACATACGATACTACGTTACCGCAAATATCTGCATATTCCCAACGACGCTGTATTGAAGATTTTATACATTCGTCAAAATTTCCTATTTCTGTAAAATTGGCTAATCCTGATTCATTACAATTATCAAACCATGAAATTTGTTCAGCTACTGGAAGATCATCTTTACAATTTATAGTAATATCTATTGGTGTATTTTCAAAAGTTGGAATGGTATTATCTGCGTACGTTATTAATTGAGTATGTTCAAGTATTTGTCCACAATACGAATTGTAAGTCCATATTCTTGTTAGCTCATCTCCGCAATTTATAATCTCACCATACTCTATGGCTTCTATAGTTCCACTTTCTTGGCAAATAGTATTAATCAATCCATTGCTAAAACTCAAGCTTATTGGTTGCTCAATTTGTGTCAAACATGAAATGGTTAAATCTTGAGGCAATGCGCTAATCCAACTTAACTCTGGAATAGATTCTATTGATATTTTTTGCTCATGAACTACACTATTGCCACATCCATCTTCTGCTGTCCAAACGCGCAATATGTCTCCAGAAGTACAATCTTGAATTTCTCCAATTTGAACAGCATCTATTGTTCCACCGACATGACAGTTATCTATCCAAGTTAAGGAAATTGGTTCTGGAATGTCTTCTTTACAATAATAAGTTGCATCACCTGGAGCTGCTAATATTTGAGGGCGTTCGATGTCAATTAATTCGATTCTTTGCTCATGTTCCAAATTCGTTAAGCAAGGATTATCAAATTCTACGATCCATCTTCTAGTGATGATGTCACCACAATCATCCAATGTTCCATCTTCGATAAAGGATGCTTTACCACTATATCCACATGTTGCACTTAATACCTCATTTGAATAAAATAATTCTTCTGGAGAAGATAGATTTGCCTCACAATTTAAGAATTTGTCTTCTGGTAAATCAGAAATCCAAAAAGGTAATTTGATTGATTCTATCGTAATATTTTGAATATGATTTACTGTATTGTTACCGCATTGATCTGTATATTCCCAAGTTCTAATAATCACTCCTCCCTCGCAACTGTCTGCATTATTGCTTTCTGTAGCTTGTACCATACCAGTACCGTCACAATTATCAACCCACTCTAATTCTACATTACTATCTAGCGCTTCATAACAAGTCAAGGTAATGTCTTGAGGAGGATTAAAAAATTCTGGCGATTCATTATCTTCAAAAGAAACCGTCTGTTGATGGTAAAGTAAATTTCCACAATCATCTTCAAATTCATAAATTATCTGTGCTACATTTCCACAAGACATATCCCCAGTTATCCTTGGTTCTATTAAACCATTGATACTACAACTTGGAGTTAGAGCATTATTAGAAAAAGATAAATTTTCTGGAATAAAAATATCGTCACCACATGATATAGTTAAATCCTCTGGCAATAATTCTGCCCATTCTACAGGGTTAATTGCTCCAATTGTGATTACTTGTTTATGAGATTTTTGGTTTCCACATTTATCTGTATATGACCATGTCCTAAGTACTTGTCCACCTCCACAATCTGTGTAATTATTTTCTTGAATAAATTCTGTTACGCCTTCTCCATCACAATTATCCATCCATAATACTTCTTCAGATTCTGGAATTTCTGAATGACATGTTACTTCTAAATCATAAGGATAATTATTAAATACAGGAAGTTCATTATCTTCCCAAGTAATTGTCTGGCTGTGAGTTATTGTTTGTCCACATTCTGAAATTGCAGACCAATGATAAGTTAGCACATCACCACATCCGTTAAGTTGGCCTGTAGGTGGTAACTTAGTTGCAATACCACTTTCATTACATTGGATTGAAAGTGCCATATTGCTAAAATTAATATCTATTTGTTGTGGAGGTGTTCCTTGACAATCGATAGTCATATCTTCTGGTAGATAGCTAGACCAAACTAATTCTGGCATTTTCGCTATAGTTACTTTTTGACTTACACTAGTCTCGTTACCACATTCATCGGCGATTTTCCAAGACCTATTTATCTCTCCACCTTCACATCCCATAGTAGAAGGAACTAAATCTTGAACACCATTGACAACACCAGAAGAACCACAGTTATCTATCCATTCTAAAGTTGGTGGTGTATCATTTACAAATTTATGACACTCAACAGTTATGTCTTCTGGAACAGCTAATATTGTCGGTGGATTATCATCTACCATGGTTACACGCTGAATGTGAGAAAGCGCGTTAATACATTTTTCAGTATCTGCTTCCACCGTCCAAGTAAAAGTTCTTACATCTCCACAAGATGCTAATGGCGCATTATCACTAACACCACTTATAGGTTTATAATGTGAGCAACCAAACGAAGCATAATTATCATAAGCTATGCCTATTGGTTCAGGGATTAAGTCACCACAACCTATTGTTACATCTTCTGGAAGATAGCTACTCCACTCTATTGCAGGCATTGGTAAAACGGTAATTTTTTGAGAATAGGAAGTTGAGTTTCCACAATCATCAGAAGCTTTCCATGTTCTTAATACCTCTCCACCTTGACATAAATTATTACCAATAAATTCATCGGTTCCAAGCGTATAACTATTTCCTATACAGTTATCCGTAAAACTTAAATCAATAATTTCTGGTAAATCTGTAAAGCAATCTATGGTTATATCATCAGGCACATTTGTAAAAACAGGAGTTTGGTTATCTGCTAAATTAACGACTACTTCTCTTGTCAATTGATTACCACAATCATCTATTGCTACCCAAGTATATTTTTTTGAATCTCCGCATTTGGCTAAATTTCCTTGGGTAACCAACATTGCTCCTCCAGAGATTACACAATCAGAATTAACATCATTACTTTGATATAATTGATCTGGGAAAATGGGCTCACTATCTCCACATGAGATTGTCATGTTTTGTGGTTCTGGGGTACTCCATTCTATACCAGACATTGGCTCTATAACTATCGTTTGCGTATTGCTTGTTGTATTCCCACAATCATCAGATATAGTCCAGGACCTAATAATAGTTCCACCATCACAATCTATTTCTGATAATGACGGATATTCTGTTCCAGAAACAGTTCCTGTGGTGAAACAGTTATCTACCCAACTTAATTCAGGAATATTGGGAGGAACATTTTGATAACAAGAATAAGTTGTTGACTCGGGAATATTCAATATTGTTGGCGACTGATTATCTTCTAACGTAATTGTCTGTCTATAAGTAGCTGTCGAACCGCATTCAGTTGTTACTATCCACTCTCTATTTATCTCATCACCACAGTTAACCAAATTTCCTGTTTCGTTAAAACTAAAATTTCCTAGTGTAGTTTCACATTGATCAGAAGATTGGATATCAGTATTTAGATCTACAATTGGAATTGGGTCACCACAACTAACAGTGATATCTTGAGGAGCTGTATTCCAATTAAAATTTTCGATCGGGTTAATATAGATTACTTGAGTGTAACTTCCTGTATTTCCGCAATCATCAGTATGACTCCACGTTCGCGTTAATTCTCCTCCACTACAAGGATCCATTGTACCAAGTTGTTCTACTGCTTCTGTAAATCCATTAGTTCCGCATCCGTCCGTCCATTGCAAAGATTGCGCAGCGGGAACTTCATCTATACATCTATAAGATTCGTTATTAGGAGCATTTGGAAATATTGGTTTTTCAGTATCGTATATGTAAGAAAAAGTTTCTTTTACGATTGTAGTTTCATCACATGCATCAGTTAAGCTATAAGTTCTTGTTATGATATATGTACAATCACTTATTAAAATTCCTGGTGAGTCATCAGTGATTATAACATCTTGATTTGATAAAGAAGTACAATCGTCATCCACATAAGTAATGCTATAATTAAAAGTAATATTTGGTACTTGCGTTACGCAACCAAATTCGTATAGAGGAGTTTCATTTGCAAAACCGCCAACTTCTAAACTTGGTGGAGCGTTGGTTTCTTCAATGGTTATTTTTTGCGAACAAGTTAATTCTTGTTCTCCACAAAAACAGATGTTATATGTTCTAATAAAGTTTTTAGCATCGCAAGATTCAAAAGGTGTTTTATCGTCTATGTAATTTATTTCTATATCATTACAAGGGAATTCACCAATTTGGTCGATATCAATTTGGAATCCAAGATTTATTAAATCTGAAATAGTTTCTGGATTAGGAATTTCATCATAGCAAAAATACTCTAGCTCATCATTACAAGAAAATTCATTTATTTGACAACAAGGAACTGTACATACTTCCAATTGAGTTGTGATGTTTTCGTCAGAGCAAACTAGTACTTTATATTTTCCATTATTTGATGATAGGTTTAGAGACAGATTTGATTCTAAATACGACTCGGTAATGTCATTACAGCTATTATTATCATAGTTGATTAAAGACCAATTGGCATTTTGATTTGCTGTTGCTTGTATACTAATACAAGAGTTTGCAGAGAAGGTACTTATCTCTACTAATTTGCATTTTGCATTCGGGTAATCTAGTGTACAACATGACACATCACTATCTATTATTTCTAATGAGAATGAATTACATGCCACTTCATCACTACACAGTTCACAAGATGAATTTAAATCGACTACCATCGAATCATCAAATTGACATTGTGCAATAATGCTATTTTGCCACAGGAGTAACTGGCAGCATAAAGCCATTAATATGGTTAAACATTTATAATGCATTGATACAGTTAGTTAAAGAGTTAAACTTTACAAGTCGTATCTAAGAATTAGGGGTATTCTAGTTAAGAATCAGCATTAAAAAATTATAAGGGTGGGTTTAGTATTAAGGTAATTGACAATAACTTTATATAATCAACAAAGAATAATTTGCAAAGAACATGCCACATATTAAAAAAATTAATAATATGAAAATATTAACTTAATTGTTTAGAATAGGGATGGATTACTACAATCTCGTAGATAGGTTTAATAAAAAATATACTATAACTATAAATTAAAAAATATATGTAACTAGATAATTACCAAGGAGATAGTTACATTATTTTAAACTTGTCGAATTATTTAAAAGAATTAATTAAAATATTTTTTAAAAAGATTGTTAAGGTCTAATATTTTTTTCTTTGTTTGATGAAATCAAATTTATTCACAAAAGACAATCAAACTTTAAATGCTAAGTATATTATTTTCAATCTTGGATTAGGTATATAAATTAGTAGTTATTAGATTTACCAAATAAAAAAAGTGAGTAAGAAAAACATAACGTTCTTTCTTACTCACTAGATTAAAGAGCTAATTCTAAATTATCTGTTAATAATTTTATTCTAAATTTGGAATATTTTCGGCAGTTACTTTATAAGTTTTTTGTGCTTCTTCTTCCTTGTATTTCATCACCAATGATAACGCATCAGGGACTACGTCACTTAACATAGTTATCAGACATCCATCTGCTGCATTTTCAATTGCGTGGGATACTGCTTCTTTTTCAGAAGGGATGACAGTTACTTTGATGTTTTCATCATGCGAAGCGATTCCTCTTTTTAACATTGCTATTAACTCGTCTTCACTTTTTCCACGTAGATTTTTATCTTGACGGATAATAATTTCATCAAATATTTCTGCGGCTATTTTACCCATTTCTTCGTTATCCTCTACCCTTCTATCTCCAATTCCTGCTATAATTCCGATTTTAGGTTTTCCATCTAATTTACTGATAAATTGTCCGATTGCACGCATACCAGCTGGGTTATGTGCATAATCTACTAATACATTAAAGTTATTAAACTCGAATAAATTTAATCTTCCTGGCGTTTGTGATGGTGAAGGCATAAATGTTTCTAATGCCATTTTTATATCATCTAACCTAAATCCTCTAATGTATCCAGTCAATGCTGCCGGCAAACAATTTTGAATCATGAATGCTGCACGCCCACCAAAAGTCAATGGCACATTTACCGCTTTTACAATCCTCATTTTCCATTCGCCTTTGCAGATAGTGATAAAACCATTTTCATAGATAGCAGACAATCCACCTCGTTTACCATGTGCAATTATTCTTGGATTATTTTCATCCATTGAGAATAAAGCAATATTTGATTTCAAATTTTTACGCATATCAAAAACTAGGTCATCATCTGCATTCAAAATTGAGTATCCCTCAGGCAATACACTTTCTGGAATTACACCTTTTACTCTGGCTAATTGCTCAACAGTGTGAATCCCTTTTAATCCAAGGTGATCTGCTGCAATATTTGTAACAATGCCAATATCACAATAATGAAATCCTAAACCAGCTCTTAGCAATCCACCTCTTGCTGTCTCCAAAACTGCAAAATTTACTGTAGGATCTTTTAATACAAATTCGGAACTGATCGGTCCTGTACAATCTCCAGTCATCATTAATTTATTCTGGATATAAACCCCATCAGAAGTCGTAAATCCAACTTTGAATCCTTGCATTTTCACCATATGTGCAATAAGTCTGGTGGTAGTGGTTTTTCCATTTGTACCAGTCACGGCAACAATCGGAATTCTTCCAGTGCTTCCAGGAGGAAACAGCATATCCACTACTGGGGCAGCTACATTTCTTGGTAATCCTTCAGTAGGTGCCAAGTGCATTCTAAATCCTGGACCTGCATTCACTTCTAACACTGCTCCCCCAGTTTCTTCCACTGGTTTACTAACATCGGTTGTCATTAAATCAATACCACAAATATCTAATCCGATTACTTTGGCAATTCGCTCTGCCATAAATACATTATCTGGATGGACGATATCTGTAACATCAGTTGCTGTTCCACCAGTGCTCAAATTCGCTGTATCTTTAAGATAAAGAATCTCATCTTTTGGCAATACCGTTTCTAAAGTATAGTCTTTGGCTTTTATCAGATCCATAGTGAGTTCATTGACCTTAATCATGGTCAAAACTTTTTCGTGCCCATAACCTCTTCTTGGATCTTCGTTAACTTTATCTATTAATTCTTGAATGGTATTTTCGCCATTACCGACAACATGTGCTGGAGTCCTTAGTGCTGCTGCAACAAGTTTATAATTAATAACCAGTAATCTATAATCGTCTCCAGTAATGTACTTTTCTACAATAACAGATCTAGATACATTTTTTGCTTCTGCTAAAGCTTTTGTGGCATCTTCCCAATTATTTACATTAATGGTAATTCCTCTACCGTGATTTCCATTGATTGGTTTTACTACTATTGGGTAACCAATATAATCAATGGCATCTTTGAGTCCTCGTTCTGAACGCACAATTTCTCCTTTAGGGACTGGAACTTCCGCTTGCTCTAACAGGTGTTTTGTATCTTCTTTATCGCAAGCAAGTTCGACACCAATACTACTTGTTTCGCTAGTTACTGTTGCTTGAATCCTTTTTTGGTTAGCACCATATCCGATTTGGCAAAGCGAATATTTATTTAACCTGATCCAAGGCATTCCCCGGCTTACCGCTTCTGCAATGATAGATCCCGTACTTGGACCTAATCTTCCTCTTTCTCTAAGTTCCCGCATCTCTTGAATATCTTCTTCAAGATCATATTCTTTTCCTTCTATTAATGCTTCTGCAATTCTGACTGAAGCTTTAGCAGCGTAACGACCTGCACTTTTTTCCATATAAGCAAAAACCACATTATACACTCCTTCTTCGCCATATCCTCGCGTCCTCCCAAAACCTACATCCATTCCTGCCAAAGTTTGTATCTCTAATGCGATGTGCTCTACGACATGCCCCATCCAAGTACCTTCATCGACACGTTCAAAAAACCCTCCCGGAGTTCCTACAGAGCATCGATGTTCGTACATTCCTGGAAACATTTTTTCCAATCTTTCTCTAAAACCTTCAATTTTATTGGTAGGTCTTTGTTCCAGTTCTTTAAGATCAAGAACCATAACGATTAATTTATGTCTTCTGATCGACCAATAATTTGGTCCATTCATTGCCCTAATTTCTCTAATTTCCATGAAGCTTGTTTGTTGGTGAAAGAATGTTTTGTCTTGTTTCTATAAATATAATAATCTCCAGCGATAGACCGAATATCATGTGAAAATTATACCTAACTTTGTGCACTAAATAAATTTTTAATTGATGTATAAAGGTATTTTGATTCCAATCGGTGGAAATGAGGATAAAGGAATGAATGTTGATGAGCGACATAGATTGGATTTTGTCAAAGAAGGTATTTTAAGTAGAGTAGTGAAAGAAAGTGGAGGAATCGATTCAAAAATTGTCATAATCCCTACCGCATCTAGCATTCCTGTGGAAGTAGGAGAAAACTACCTTGATGCTTTTGGCAAATTGGGTTGTACAGATTTAGAGGTATTGGACATCAGAACTAGAGCAGATGCTGAAAACCCTAAGACGCTTAAGTCTGTAAGTGAAGCGAATTGTATTATGTTTTCTGGCGGTGATCAATCTAATATCAGTGAGATTATTGGTGGCACTATTTTACATGAATTAATGTCCAAGAGAATGAAGGAAGACCCAATTGTCATAGCTGGTACTAGTGCTGGAGCAATGGCAATGTCTTATGAAATGATCTGTGGTGGAAGCAGTGTAGAATCTTTACTTGCAGGTTCTGTAAGATTAGGTAAAGGGCTGGGATTTATGCCTCAACTTATTATAGATAGTCATTTTATTGCAAGAGGACGATTTGGTAGATTGGCAGAAGCAGTGGCGCATTTTCCTCATCTGATTGGTATCGGACTGGCAGAAGATACTGGTATTATTATTCGGAATGGTGAAAGTTTTAAGGTAATCGGATCGGGTATGGTAATTATGTTTGATGGGAAATCATTGACGCATAATAATGCATCTATTTTACCAGAAGGAACTCCGATGACAATGACTAATTTGACGACACATGTCCTGAGTAATGGAGATCAATATCAAATCGAAAACAGACAAGTAGAAGTGCTGCCTTTAGAAGCAGAATTTGAATTCTAAGAATTTTATTATTTGTAAATCGAAACTTCATTTTCTCCTGAAGATTTTTTCATTGCACGATACATTCCTTCTGTATTGAAGGGCATCGTAATATTTCCGTGTCTATCGATTGCAATTAATCCACCATCACCATTTAATGCAAGTAATCTTTTGTGGACTACTTCGCTTGCTGCATCATGCACTGATAATCCTTTATGCTCCATTAAACAAGAAACATCATATGCGGTAACATTCCGTATGAAATACTCGCCGCTCCCCGTACAAGATACCGCACAGGTTTCATTATTGGCATACACACCGCTTCCGATAATCGGTGAATCTCCTACTCTACCGAATTTTTTGTTGGTCATTCCTCCTGTCGAAGTAGCGCCTGCGATATTACCATGTTTATCTAAAGCAACTGCACCAACTGTTCCAAACTTTTCATCTTTTTTGACAGAATGATCTAGTTGAAAACTATCGCTTCCCTTTATGGCTTGCCATTGTTCATACCTTAACTGGTCATGAAAATAATCTTCAGTTTCAAAAGTACAATTTTGTGCTTTCGCAAATTCTTCTGCACCTCGGCCTGTCAGGAAAACATGTTCTGAATTTATCATCACTTGATAAGCCGCATCGATAGGATTTCGTAATCCAATAACTGCTGATACTGCACCTGCTTCTCGCTTTTTTCCTTCCATTATAGATGCATCCATTTCATGCGACCCGTCAGCTGCATACACTGATCCTTTACCTGCATTAAACAATGGAGAATCCTCTAAAAGCATTACGGCAATTTTTACTGCTTCTACTGCAGAACCGCCATCTGAGAGACATTTATATCCAGCTTCTAAGGCCTCTTCTAATGCGGACTTATAGGCTATTTCTTTTTCCTTGGTCATACTCGACTTGAGAATTGTGCCTGCTCCGCCATGTATTGCTATTCCAAATTTCTCCACTGAAAACGTTTGTTTGTATTGCTACAAAGTTATTGAAATACAAATCAAATAATTAGCATTTAAGACATTATTTCCATTTAGTTTCTTTCCAATTTTTCTGTTGTTGTTCATTTAAAAATGTCCACGCTAAAATTCTTCTTTTCTTATTTCCGCGCATCATTTCTATGATTCTATATTCATAAATTTTAGCTTTATCTAAATCGATTTTTAAAGATTGAAGGTGTCCTTTCTTAGAAACTAAAGTGGTAAACCATAAGCATGAATTCTTAAATAACTTACTTTCTTCTATCATTCTTTTTACAAATGATAACTCTCCACCATCACACCAAAGTTCATTATTGTTACCTCCAAAGTTGAAGTTTGCTTTTACTTGATTTGTGTTTGTTACTTTACTTATACGCTTTTTGTTTGCTGATTCAGCTTCTTCAATAGATTTAAAAAATGGTGGATTACAGATGGTTAGGTCAAAGTATTCATCTGACTTTATGATTCCATTGAATATATTTTCATGCTTGGGCTGCTTTCGTATTTGTAAATTTGAATTAATCTGAGGGTTATGTTTGCAAATTTGAGCAATATTATCAATTGCAATATTATTAATTTCTGCCCCTACAAACTGCCAATTGTAATCAACAATTCCAACGATTGGGAAAATCATACTTGCGCCCACTCCAATATCTAAACACTTGATTTTTTGCAAATTATTCGAAGCAATTAATTCTGCCACATAATGAATGTAATCTGCCCGACCAGGAATGGCAGGACACAAGAATCCTTTTGGTAGTTCCCAATTTTTAATTCCATAATAATGGACCAATAAAACTCTATTTAGTTCAAAAACAGCTTCTTGATTTAGAAAATCAAATGATTCACTCCCATGTTTTGTATGCTTTAAATATTTTGAAAGCTGAGGGTATTGATTTTTCAGTTTTTGAAAATCATATTTCCCTTTGAACTTATTATTGGGATGAAATAAACTTTTTTGCTCAGA
>JAHDBF010000212.1 GCA_020630525.1 Saprospiraceae bacterium | reverse complement strand
ATAGATTTTAGTCAATGTAATAAACCAAATTACTTTATGGATGATGGCATACACCCAAACAAAGAAGGGTATAAATTTATGGCAGATTTGGCATATGAAGTTTTAGTCAACCTTTAAATACTTAAGATCTTCTTCTGTGTCAATATCGATAGCTCCTTTTTCAAAGTCTATATAGTCAACATCATCTTTATGGTTTTGAACAATGCTTATAGCACCCATTTTACCATCTAAATTTGAGAGTAATTTAAAATACTTTTTATCAAACAGAATTGGCGGTCCAAATCCAGTCGAGTATTTACAACGAATGATGTCTTTATCTCCGACCTCAAATTTGACTATCAATTCATTTATAATTTTACTTTCTAAATGCGGTTGATCACATAATAAAAAGATAACAGCATCTGTATCTATTTTAAGCTTAGATGCAGCAAAAGCAATAGAATTCCCCATGCCATTTGCCCAGTTAGTATTGATACGATATTGACAATCTTTAAGACTTGGAATAATATGATTCGCATTTGCCCCTAGGATAACAGTTATGCTTTTTGCAATTGAATTTTTAGCAACAGTCAACGTATGATTTAATAAAGTGTCACCCTTATACAGTTCTAACTGTTTAGCCTTGCCAAGTCTAGAAGAACTACCAGCAGCTAGAATGATGATTTCATATTTTTTAGTATTCTTCAATCCTTTTTTATATCTTGTAAATATACAAAACGCAACATTATGGCAGACTACACAATTAATGTCAACGGTAAAGATCATCAAGTTTCTGCTGATCCAGATACGCCATTACTTTGGGTGTTAAGGGATGAATTATCATTGGTAGGAACCAAGTATGGATGTGGGATTGCGCAGTGCGGTGCCTGTACCATACATTTAGATGGAAATGCAATGCGCTCTTGTGTATTACCAATTTCTGTTGTGGCAAACCAAAAAATAGTCACTATAGAAGGTCTGTCAAAAGGGATGAATCATCCATTGCAAGAAGCTTGGATCGAGCATGATGTTCCACAATGTGGATATTGTCAAGCTGGACAGATAATGAGCGCAGCAGCATTACTCAAAGAAAATAAAAATCCTACCGATGCGGATATCGATGCAGCAATGCATGGTAATCTTTGTCGTTGCGCAACATATACCCGCATAAAAAAAGCCATTAAAACTGCAGCAAAAAATAGCTAATCATGAAAGAGAAAACAATATCAGTAAATAGAAGAGATTTTCTTAAAACAGGTGCTATCGCAGGTGGCGGTTTGTTCATTGGATTTAATTGGGTGGCATGTAAATCTGATATGCCAGTCGTCGAAGTACTAAAAGCATATCCTAAGGAATGGATAAATTTTGATGCCTATATTAAGATTGGAGAAACAGGTTTAGTAACCATCATGTCACAGAACCCAGAGATAGGTCAAAATATAAAAACATCTATGCCAATGATTGTGGCAGAAGAACTAGATGTGGCTTGGAAAGATGTGGTTGTAGAACAAGCACCTTTAAATATAGAATGGTACGAACGACAGGTCGCAGGCGGGAGCCAATCTATTCGTCAAGGTTGGGAAACATTAAGAAAGGCTGGTGCTTCTGTTAGACATATTCTTGTAGAAGCTGCGGCTAAACAATGGGAAGTTGATGCAAGTGAATGTAGTGTTACGGAGGGTGTAGTAAGTCATTCAGATGGAAGATCAATCGGTTATGGTGAATTGGCAAAATCTGCAAAAGAAATAGCATTGCCTGAAGAAGTAAAACTGAAAGATCCAAAAGATTTTAAAATTATAGGAAAGAGTAAAAAGAATGTCGACTTAAATGGAATCCTTACTGGAAAACCATTGTTTGGTATTGATTTTACTAGAGACGGTATGGTGTATGCAGCAGCAATGAGGCCACCTTCTTTTGGAATGACATTGGTGGATTTTGATGATGCAGATGCAAGAAAGGTGACCGGAGTAATTGATGTGATAAAATTCGGTGATAAGATTGCTGTAGTGGCAAAGAATACTTGGGCAGCATTCAAAGGGAAAAAATTATTGAAAGCCAATTGGAAACAATCGGATAAAGCCGAAGATTCTACATACCACAGTAATACATTAAAAGAATATTTAGTCAAAAAATCAGAAAAACCGAGAAGGATAGATGGTGATGTCGAAGCTGCTTTTAAAAGTGCAGATGAAGTCATCGAGCGAATTTACGAAGCACCATTCCTTCCACACAATTGTCTAGAACCAATGAATTTCTTTGCAGATGTAAGACAAGATAGAGTAGAACTAATTGGTCCAATACAAACGCCTAAATGGACAGAGTCTAGAGTAGCAGAATTGCTTGGTAGAGACATTAAGGATATTGATGTTGAGATGACTAGAATGGGTGGTGGTTTCGGTAGGAGACTGTATGGAGATTTTGCACTAGAAGCTGCAGAGATTTCTTCACTGATTAAGAAACCAGTAAAGTTGACTTTTTCTAGAGAAGATGATATGCTTGCAGGAACATATAGACCAGCTTCTGCCTATAAATTTAAAGTTGGTATTAAGGACAAAAAGATCAATGCTTATCATTTAACAGAAGCTTGCTTTAACGGAGAGATGTTTCCTCCAATGGAAAGTAATTTTCCTTGCGGTGCGATACCAAACTATAGAGTTGATTGTCACAAGATAGAAACAAATATTTCTACCGGAGCATGGCGTGCACCTTATGCCAATTTCTTGGCTTTTGCAGAGCAAGCATTCCTCGATGAACTTTCGGGAATATTGGAAAAAGATCCAGTTGAGTTTAGAATGGAGCTTCTTGATATGGCTAAGGAAAATCCAATTGGCGAAGCGCACAATTATGACATCGAAAAAATGAAAGGAGTAATTAAATTGGCTGCCGAAAAATCTAATTGGAATACCAATAAAAAGAATAAAGGATTCTGTGCATACTACTCTCATAATACTTATGTCGCAGAAGTGGCAGAAGTAGAAATGGATAATGGACAACCAGTTATCAAGAAAATTACCTGTGCAGTAGATTGTGGTATTGTCATAAATCCCATAGCTGCAATTAATCAGATTGAAGGCGGAATCCTAGATGGTATAGGTCATGCAATGTTTGGAGAATTTGAGATAAAAGAGGGTAAGGCACAAGCTTCAAATTTTAATAATTATCGGATGATAAGAATGGGTGATATCCCAGAAATAGAAACTTATTTTGTAGAAAGCAACAATGATCCGACAGGATTAGGAGAACCAACTTTACCACCTGCAGGCGGAGCAGTCGCCAATGCGATCCATGCTGCAATGGGAAAGCGATTATATAAACAACCTTTTATAAATGAGATAGGATTATTGGGTTAATTGCTGAGTTCTAATTTGTTTAGAAATAAATAAACTTTCTCCATAATAAATCCGAAAAACATCCATGCAGGTAAATAGTCTAATCTAGCATAACCCATTACGTGAATTCCTTCTGTATAATACCAAGGGCATACACCTATCGTTATGTCAAGTAAAAACCCAGTGATGAATTCAATGATTATAATACCTATTCCAAATATCAGCAATCGTAACAAGATATTCTTTGATTGGAAAAAAGGGTATACTTTAGCAAAGCCTAATACCCCAAATCCATAAATTAAAAACATCCAAGGATAAGAATGTCCTTTCAATTGTAAATTTATTTCTTCTCCAGAATTTAGTGCAGAAACAAAATCAGTTAAAGCCACAAAAAACACTTCTGTAGTGATGCCAAGACATCCGAAAGCAAGGAATAGGAAAAGAGA
>JAHDBF010000211.1 GCA_020630525.1 Saprospiraceae bacterium | reverse complement strand
CCCAATGCTTCTCGAGCCTCCGCATTTTTCTTCTTCTTGTTAGCGTTAGAACTTATTCCGCGTCGCCTCACATTCACATTCACTCAACAATTTCATAATCAATACTAAGCTTACGCAAAGCACGATAAGCAGAACTGACATTCTTGTCATCCACTTCAATATCTATTTGATCTCCCTCTAAAAGGATATTGGTCAATTCACTTGCCAGAGAATCATCGATGTCGGTTGAGATAGCTGCTAGGCAATTAGCGATTGCTCTTTTGTCTGGTCTTTGGGCATCGCAAGACAATAAATTAAGTTTCATATTCCTTTTTGTATAAAAGTAAGAAACTTAAATTAATCCAATTTCACATTTAAACAACAATCACTTATCTTGTTTACCATCATTGGTCATTAATGCATTTCCTATGAAGTATAGCCTCTCCTATTACATCATTATTCTGGTCTTAAAACTGAAAGGATTAAAAAAGATTTTTAGTAAGGATCCTATAGATTACAAAAGATTAAGAAAAGAAGATGTACATAAACCGTCAGGAAATTTCTTTAAAAAATATAGCCATAGTTTTAAGATTTTAGATTCGACAATTACTGAGATAAAACAAGTATCGCATACAGGTACGTTGGTAATATTTATTCATGGAGGTGGCTTTGTTTCTGGACCAGGACAACACCATTGGGATACCATTAAAAAATTATCAGATCAGACCGAACATACGATCTGGTTATGTAATTATCCAAAAGCTCCGGAAGTGAAAATTTCCGAAATTTCTAAAAACATTGATGCAGTATTCCAATCAGCATTGACACAGTATTCCGCTCATAATATTATCCTTATCGGAGATTCTGTAGGTGGAACCTTGATCATAGCATTGACTCAACGATTAATCAAAAACAACATTGGTTTACCTAAAAAAATAATACTTATCTCTCCAGTCATGGATGCTACTATGACTAATCCTAACATAGAAAAAATAGACCAAACCGATCCAATGTTATCAAAAATTGGATTAAGGAGTGCTAAGAAAATGTGTGCAAAAAACAATGATCTTAAAGATCCAAAACTTTCTCCTATTTATGAAAGTTTTGACAATTTTCCAAAGACGATTCTTTACTTAGCCGAAAATGACATTACTTATCCAGATCAACAATTGACTGTCCAAAAACTTAAGGAAGCTGAGGTTGATGTCAAAGTAATCATCGGTAAAGGTATGCCTCATGTTTGGCCATTATTACCCGTATTTAAAGAAGGAAAGATTGCATTGAAAACAATTATTGAGGAATTGAATAAATAATCCCAATAAGGTACACTTTCAATTTAAAAACACAAAGTATACCCAAACGGGTTTATTTATGATTAATAGTCTATATTTGTACCCATAAAGGTATATTATGGATAAAAATAGTTTAACGCTAGGTAAGTTTGTAAAGAACAAAAGGAAATCCTTGAAACTTACTCAAAAAGAAATGTCAGAAAAGGCAGGTGTAGGATTAAGGTTTGCCAGAGAACTAGAAAGAGGAAAGGAAACACTTAAAATGGATAAAATCAATCAAGTTTTATCACTTTTTGGTTATAAACTAGGTCCAGTAAAATCAGATAGAGAATGAAAAGCGCTAAAGTAATCATGCACAAAAATTTAGCTGGTATAATTACAGAAAATGAAGATGGATTTCATTTTAAATATGATCCGCAATATTTGGCTTTAGAAGAATCAGAAGCAATAAGCTTGACATTACCTCTTCAAGAAGAAAGTTATTCTAGTAAAATATTGTTTCCATTTTTTGATGGTTTAATCCCAGAAGGTTGGTTATTGGACATAGCTGCTAAAAATTGGAAAATAAATACACGGGACAGAATGAGTGTTTTATTGGCAACGTGTCATGATTGTATCGGGGCTGTATCTATTTTAGAAATAAAAGAAAGTGAAGATGAATAGATGCTTATACTGCTATGAAATGTTAACCAATGAAGAATACACTTCTCAAGAGTTCCATCAAAAGTGTAGTAAAAAATTCTTTGAAAATAAAGTTCCTCCAAAAATTGAATACACACAAGATGACATGTTGGAACTTGCAGTAAAAATTATAAAAAGCCAACAAGCTGTTACAGGTGTACAACCCAAATTGTCATTAACTAGTAAAAAACTATCAGACGATTCTAACCTTGAAAAACTTACAATTGTTGGTTTATGGGGGCAATATATTCTCAAACCACAAACAGAATTTTATAGTGCATTACCAGAGATAGAAGATGTGACGATGCACCTTGCTGAGAGCTCAAAAATTAAAACAGTTCCACATTCATTAATAAGATTAAAGTCTGGTGAGTTGGCTTATATAACCAAACGGGTTGATAGATTAAAAGATATAAAATTACACATGGAAGATATGTGTCAATTGACTGAAAGACAAACAGAACACAAATACAAAGGCTCTCATGAACAAATAGCGAAAGCAATAAATACTTACAGTTCTAATCCAGGTTTTGACAAAGTCAATTTTTATGAGACAGTTTTATTCTGTTATTTGACTGGTAGCAATGACATGCATTTGAAGAATTTTTCACTATTAAAAAATAACAAAAAAGAATACAATTTAAGTCCTGCTTATGATCTAGTAGCTGCAGCATTGGTAATAGAAGGTGACGATGAAGAATTGGCTTTAACGTTAAATAGAAAAAAGAAAAAACTAAAAAGAAAAGATTTTGAAATAGCAATGACTACAAGTAAAATCAATCCAAAAGCGGCAGAAAATATTATCGCAAAGTTTGAATTCGCCTCTGCAAAATGGTTTGAAATAATAGAAAAAAGTTTCTTGTCAAATGAAATGAAACAAAACTATATTGATTTGATCGAAAGGAATCTTAAAAATATATACAAATAACCCTAATCCGCAGGACTCTTCTCAATCTTATATTTCCTAGGTGACAACTTAGTATTCAACTTAAAAAATCTAGAAAAATAAGCTGGATCTTCATATCCCAGATGATAAGCAATTTCTTTGGAAGATTTTTTGGTAAATAATAATAGACGCTTAGCCTCGACCAATAATCTGTCATTCAATATTTGTTTTGGAGATTTACCAATTGCCTTTTTTGTAACTCGAGTAAGTTTTCTAGAGTCAATGCCAAGTTCTTTTACATAAAAAGAAATTTCATGATGTTTGCGGTAATTTTCTTCGATAAGTAAAAGCAAACCATGATACGTTTTCATCTCCTTACTTTCTGCATTAGTGATGGTATCTCTGCTTACGTGTCGCACACGGCGTTCTAGTTTGGTTAACAAAGCGAGCAATAAATATTGGATGATTTCTATTTTCGCGTAAGTCTGTTCGTTTTTTTCATACTCATAGATGATCTCATTTAGAATGGTTTCGTAATGAAAAATTTCTGGATCAGGAATGTGTAATTCATTGGTACTAATGATACTTCCCAGTAATGTACTGTTTAGAGAATTTTGGGTATTGAGACCCATTGGTGGAAGAAAATTATCCACAAATCGGATGAGAAAACCATCTAAATTTTTACCTGCTAAAAAATCATGCACTTGACCTTTTCCTATTAAATAAAATGTTTTGGGTTTTAGTATGATTGTTTGGTCATCAATTTTATGCGACCCTTCTCCAGATTTTAAATAAATGATCTCTTGCCATTTATGGCGATGCGGTTTCTCATCTAGCGCTTCTCGATCTATAAAAGATACTAGAGGCTTGATTATAAAATCTTGCGTACCAAGTAAGCTTTGGATGGGAATATGTGGTTTTTGTTTTGCCAA
>JAHDBF010000049.1:5933-22973 GCA_020630525.1 Saprospiraceae bacterium | reverse complement strand
TTAGTACAGATAATTTTCTTTCTTTGTTAATCATTATGAAAAGTAAATTGAGCATAGAATTAGCGGATATTGGTGAGCGATTAATGATCGTAGAAATCAATGGTGATTTTAATTTTAAAAATTACTTGTTAGCTAATGGATTGGCAGTTGGAACTATAATTACAAAGAATTATAGCCCTAAATATGCTCAACTAATCAACTTTTCTATCGCAGGTAAAATGTTGAGCTTAAGGAAGTTTGATTTTCTAAATATTGAATGCGTAAAAGTATAATCCAATGAAACAGATCGCATTAGTAGGAAAACCAAATTCTGGAAAAAGTAGCTTATTTAATCTAATTACTGGCTTACGTCAAAAAATTGGAAATTTCAATGGGGTAACAGTCGAAAAGAAAACAGGAACTTTTGGAGAAAATACAATTATTGATCTCCCTGGATTAAAATCTTTAAAGTCAGTCTCTCCCGAAGAAAGAATCTCTAAAGACGCAATATTAAGCTATACCATTTCTAAAACTGGTGTTCTGTTTGTTGCAAACGGTATGCAGCTAGAAGATAGCCTGATGCTTTTTTCTGAAATCGCAGATTTACAAGTGCCAATGGCTTTGGTAATCAACTTTTCTGATGATGTAGAAAAGAACAACATTAAAATCGATATTGAAGGACTTGCAAATAAATTAGGCTGTAGGGTAGTTCTAATGAATTCTAGAAAAGGAACTGGAATAGAAGAATTAAAAGAAATCTTAAATGCCAATGATTTTAAAATTCCCAATGCAGTAGCTAGAAGTCATTATGACGAAATTATAAATGACGAAATAAGCAACACATACTTGCAAAGCGTTTCTACTGTTGAAAAAGAAAAATCATCTTTTGCTAATGACGATTTCCACAAAAGACAGAAAATAATTACTGCAATTAATTCCACTTTTGTAAAACGAAATCAAAATCTAAACTTTTTAGAAAATTCTAAAAAATGGGACAAAATATTATTGCATCCTATTTACGGGTTGATAATTTTTCTCGCAGTAATGTATCTTGTATTCCAATCTGTTTTTAGCTTTTCTAGTATTCCGATGGATTGGATTGACGCAAGTATGGCTGCACTAACTGATTTAGCAAAAAATAATTTACCTGCTGGTTGGGTTAACGATTTAATATCTGATGCAATCATCCAAGGTATTGGCGGAGTAGTGATTTTTATTCCGCAAATCGCCATACTATTTTTCTTTTTGGGCGTATTAGAACATACAGGTTATCTATCTAGGATTTCATATATATCAGATGCATTTTTAAGAAAATTTGGATTAAGTGGTAAGAGTGTAATTCCTTTAATGTCTAGTTGGGCGTGCTCTATACCAGCAATTATGAGCACACGTGTAATTAACGATCCAAAAGAAAGAATGGCTGTAATAATGGCTTCACCATTAATGACTTGTAGCGCAAGATTACCGGTTTATACAATACTGATAGCCGTATTGATTCCGCAACAAGATGCTGGGTTTTTAGGTGGGCAAGGATTGGCTTTGCTTGGATTATACTTGCTAGGTGTTATCGCTACTTTGACAGTTGCATGGTTTATTTCAAGTAGATCAAAAATTGAAGCAAATCCATTTTGGAGTTTAGAACTCCCAGTATATAGAATGCCAAATTGGAAAAGCATCTTTATTGTTGTTTATCAAAAAACAAAATCATTCGTAATTCAAGCAGGAAAAATAATTTTAGCAATATCAATTTTACTTTGGATATTATCAACAAATAGTCCTAAAACAGACCAATTTGTCGAAACCCAATATCAAACTTACCAAGACAACAATCCAAATTCTGAACTATCGAAAGATGCATTTGATTTAGAGTATTCTTACCTCGGCTATATCGGAAAATTTATAGAACCTACAATAAGTCCATTAGGATACGACTGGAAAATAGGTATCGCATTGATAAGCTCTTTTGCCGCAAGAGAAGTATTTGTTGGAACATTATCAACGATTTATAGCATTGGATCCGAAGAAGAAGAAAGTATTGTAGCTAGATTAAAAAACGAAAAAATAATTGGAACTCAAAAACCAAGGTTTGATGTACCAACAGGAGTTTCTCTACTCCTTTTTTATGTGTTTGCCTTGCAATGTATGAGTACATTGGCAATAGTTAGAAAAGAGACTGGCGCATGGAAATACGCAATCTGGCAGTTTATATTTATGTTGATATTAGCATACTTTTTTGCCTTTGCGGCTTATCAATTATTGTAAGTAATGACTACATCTTATGAAAATTGATTTTAAGAAAAATCCGTCCGTTTGAGGACAATATATTGGTATCCATACTTTTTGCTCAACTTCAATGGTTATTTTTACGCGCTAGAAAATATTGTAGTTTTGAGAATTGTGTTTTTTCTTTTTATTAATATCATTGTTGTAATTTCTTCATACGGACAGGAAACAACGGGATCTTTAATAGGTTATATAAAAGATTTTGAAGGAAATGGAATTGAATATGCAACCATCAAAATTATAGATGCAAATACCAACTCAACCACTGGTACCATCTCTCAAAAAAAAGGAACTTTTAATATCCAAAACTTATTACCTTCTACATATACAATGGAAGTTTCATTCATTGGATATGCGACTTATACAGAAGAAAATGTTAAAATATCTTTAGGTCAAGAAACAATTAAAAATATAATACTTACGCCTAAAAAAATCGCTATTGATGAAGTCATAATTACACATTCTGTCGAAGATGATATAAGTGGAAATGGGTCAAGAATTTCTCAACAGCAAATAGAAGAGACGCCGACGATTTTTAGAAGTATCCAAGAGTTATCGAGAGCAAATCCTGAAAACAATCTAAATTCATTTGGCGGAGCAAGTCATAGATTTAATAACTTAAATATAGATGGTGTAGCGACTAATGACGTCATTGGTTTTCAAGAACCTGCAAGTGGCGCTGCTGGAACGCAAGCAAATGGAACGCCTGGTAGTTTGTCAAAAACGCAACCTATAGGTTTGGGCGCAATTAAAGCTTTGTCAATTAAATTAACTCCATTTGATGTAAGTATTGGAAATTTTAATGGTGCTAATATTGACATTATTACTAAAAGTGGTACCAACAAGTATGAGCACTCAATTTTTACGTACGGAAATAATCAATTAACACTAGGTAATTATGCTGATGGTATAAAACAACAAAGCAATAATTTTTTTGACTATCAAGTAGGTGTAAATTCGGGAGGACCAATTAAAAGAGATAAGATTTTTTATTTCGTGAATGTAGAATTTGCAAACGGTAATTTCCCATTAACTAGTGCACCAGGTTCTGATAATTCTAATATTGCATTGGATGACGTATTAGCAGTACGTGATTTTTTGCAAAAAAAGTATAAATACGATCCTGGGAATTTTGAATCTAGTTTCACAAGTATTCAAAGTAGCAAAATTTTCTCCAGAATAGATTTTAATTTAAGTGATAGAAATAAGTTAATCATCAGAAATAACTACGTTAAGAGTTTTGCAGATAACTTAGAGTGGAATGCCAATTTTTTTAATTTTGGCAACCAAGGTTTTAGACACAATAGTATCGCTAATAGTACAGTGATTGAGTTAAAAACAAATTTTAGTAAATTTTACAATAAATTAAATGTTGGATTTAATGTTGTAAAAGAAGGAAGAGATTTTGATGGTAGAATATTTCCTCATATTCAAATCGCAAGTTCTTCTTCTTCGAGAATTTTTGCAGGAACGTACAGAGAAGCTTCAGTGTTTAATACCAAGTTTAATACTTTACAAATAACGGATAAGGTATCTGCTAGTTTTGGGAATCATTTTTTTTCTGCAGGATTACAATTGCAGTTACATGATATAGATTATGGATTTTTGTCTGCATGGAACGGACGGTGGGAGTATAAGTCGATAGAAGATTTTCTTAATGATAGACCTACAAGGATCAGAGGAGTATATAACGTCAATCCTACCAATAATAATTTTAATTTTGTTAACAACAATCCAGCTGCAACTTTAGGTATTTTTGAATCTGCAATATTTATACAAGACAAATACAGAATTGCAGATCATACTATTCTTAATTATGGATTGAGAATTGACGGACAGTTTTTAACACAGCCTTTACCCATCAGCGCATTACTAAAAGAGACAGCATCTTTTTCTAATTTTAATAACGAATTAAATAATAACTTTCAATTTAATCCTCGAATTTCTATTCGTCATAAAATTTTGGATGATAAATTGAGTCTAAATGCTGGGTCTGGGTTGTTCTCTGGAAAGTTGCCTTACCTTTGGTTTGCATACTTCGAATATATTTCTGGAACGGAGTATTTCAATATTGATTTTCGTCCTGACGACACTTTTGAATTAAATGAAAACCTTGGCGAATTAGCCGCCGTCCAACCTGGATTAACAGAGATTAATGTTTTAGATCCTGAATTTAAATATCCTCGTGATTGGAAAACAAATTTTGGCTTTGAATACAAAGTTAAGAGCAATATAAAATTTAATATCGAATTTAGCTATACAAAAGTATTGCAAGGATTACTTTTTAAAACAGCTAACAGAACAGAAGAATTTTCAAACTTTTCAGGTGCTGATAATAGACCATTCTATAATGGTATTCAATCTAAAGTAAACCCAAATTTCACTAACGTTTTCGTACTTACGAATACGAATCAAGGTTATAGATATAACTTGACTTTGAGTAGTGAAATGACAGAGGATAAATTCTACAGTTACGTCGCATACAGCTATGGGTTAAGTAGAGATATTAGCAGTACTGTGCGTAGTAGTCCAGCAGCAAATTACGAATGGAATCAAGCCATATTTGGCAACGATCCAGCGCTTGCATATTCTAACTATGATTTACGACATAAGCTTATTGCAATTCATGCATATAGATTTAAAATAGGAAATAGCAATTTTAATATTTCAGCACTTTACAATGGTCGATCTGGAAGTCCTTACAGTTTTGTTTATCAAGGTGACCTTAATAATGACGGTTCTTCTAGGAATGATTTGGTATATATTCCACAAGATCAATCAGAAATTACATTAATAGATAATATAAATGTGAATGGAGAAAGAATAGATGCTGATGCACAATGGGATGCACTGGATAACTATATTTCTAAGATTGGGTACTTAAATAAGAATAGAGGAAAGTATGCAGAAAGAAATGGAGCAAAAACACCTTGGAATCATCAATTAGATATGAAGTTTGAATGGGCAAAAGATGTATTTAAAAGCAACAAATTAACAATCAGTGCTGACTTATTTAATGTATTAAATGTATTAAATCGTAAGTGGGGAAAATTGTATTATGTTCCTAATGTAGTAAATTCTAGTTTTAGTTTATTAAAATTAGAAGCAATAGAAAATAACGTACCTCAGTATACTTTTGATATTCCGCAAGATGAGAATCCTTGGATTGTTGACGCGTTTAATTCGCGATGGAGATTACAACTAGGTATTAAATTAGATTTTTAGTAACTTAATGGTAATCTATCACAATAATCCTGTATAATGTATATACCAAAAATTTATAAAGTTGATAACTCTACAGAGATCAAAGAATTTATCAAACAAAACAGTTTTGGAATTTTAATAAATCAAGTGAATGGAAAACCTTGGGGAACACATATTCCCATTGAGTTAGATGTTGATATTGAAGGTAATGATATTCTCCTAGGACATATTTCCAAAGCTAATCCTCAATGGAAAAATTTCAATTCGGAAAAAGAAGTACTCTGCATATTTAATGGACCGCATGCTTATGTCTCTTCAAGTTGGTATGATTATGAAGAAGTCCCTACTTGGAATTATATTGCCATCCATGTATATGGAGAAATAAAAATAATTCAAGGAGATGAGCTTTATACTCACCTAAAGAAGCTTGTTAATAAATATGAAGAAGGCATCGAAAATAGGGTATACTTAGAAAGAATGTCTCAATCGACTTTAAAACAAATGGGTGGAATTGTTGGGTTTCAAATTTCAATCAATGAGATTCATGCAGCTAAAAAGATGTCACAAAACAAGAGTAAGACAAACCATAGTAATATCATAAATCAACTTGCTAAATCTGAAATGGCTTCTTCTCGTAAAATTGCCGAAATAATGCGAAAGGAATCTAAAGAATGATATGCATTATTTAAATATTTATAAAAAAAGCGGAAGGCATGCAGCAAAATTCATTTAGATAGCATATATAGGATAATAAGGGTGACCAAAATTAATGGTCGAAAAGGATCCTGATCTCGATTTATTGAGATTGGGATTTTTCTTTTAACAAAAAAGAGAGTCAGCAACAATGCTGACTCTCTTTTTTGTCGAGACTTATACCAATTATGATATTAATTGCACCACATAAAATTTATAAAAACGGTAATATCAACCTTAGAAATACTCCTCATATCTAAGGTTATGCCTGTGTTTTCTGCTTTGACTTTACAATTTTTATTTCTTTATCCAGTGAGACATTAACAACCAAAATTTGTGTTAAATCGCCTTTACTTGTGTTTCTATTTACTTTCGGATCAATAACTTTTGGCTAAATCTTTTTCCATCTAAATCTAAAGTAACAATATAATTTCCATCCGCTAAGTCAGTGTCCAACGTTATCGTTTGGTTTCCACCCGTTAATTTTTGCGTGTAATTAACTACTCTTTTGCCTATAATATTATAGACTTCAATACGCGCATTTTTAAAATTACTTACATTATTAATGTCAATGTTTATATTGCCAATGTTTGGGTTTGGGTAAATTGTGCTAACATTATTCTCGGATAATTCTTCCAATAAATTTTCATTGGATGATGTTTCTAAAAGCGTCTTTTGGAATGTTGCAGTACCTGTAGACGATCCTTCAAAGTCAAAGAAAAACAACCGGTACTTTGTATCACCAACTGTATTTACAATATAAGCTCTTTCGTTTTCTACTGCCCATTGATAACTAGTTAAACTAAAAAATTTCCAATCAGCACCTATGATATCAATCCTATCTGCCGATTCTGTTCCATCAGAAACCACAGTTTCTGGATCTACTCCGTCCAATTGTGCAACAGCAACTCCATCTCTAGTTAATATTCCAGTAATAGGGTACTCAATAATTTCTGAGGGATCTTCTGGATTTGGAGTAAGTGCAGAATATCTGGTAAATAATAAATCCCATTCAGCGGGTTCTAAATTTTTAGCTGTATTATCTGCAAAAGAAAAGTAGGCTAGAGTCGAACCTTGAAAATCCATTTTGTTTAAAGTTGCCGATTGCTCATTAGATCCATCAAGGTCAGCATATTTAAAATTGTAATCAAATCCATTGAGATTCAATATCTGTAATTTTATAAAACTACTATCTCTCATTTTGATAACAAATACTTCGGTACCGTTTACAGAATTAGAGCCTGGATTGTAAGCACCCCATCCGTAATCAAACGGAGACATTGGGTCTTTCATGCTATTAAATGCACCATTTGTCCATGAGACTTCGTCATTGTAAAGTCTATTTACTAAGTCCGCCTCAGTAAATGTGGTTTCAAACGGCATACCGTCCATATGATATAATTCCAGAGCAGCACCATTAAGTGGGGCAGCTTCATTTATAAATATTCCAGCATCTTGAGTACCAATAACAGAAAA
The DNA here is from genome assembly GCA_020630525.1 of Saprospiraceae bacterium. Lineage (GTDB taxonomy): Bacteria > Bacteroidota > Bacteroidia > Chitinophagales > Saprospiraceae > JAHDBF01. Next base: position 15,338 of record JAHDBF010000049.1, on the reverse strand, counting down.
TGCAATATCCCAACTGTCACCTGCAACTGAGACTGCAGTACAACTTTCTAGATCATAATAGGTTTGATCTACATATTGTCCACCGACACTTATTTGAAAGTTTTCTGGAGTTTGTGCCATTAATCCAATGCTAATAAATGGAAATAAAAATGTAAAAATTAAACTTTTCATAAATAAATTTTATTGATTTTTTCTAATCAGTTTTCTGTTATTACAGACACTGAAAACTAATTGTTTAGCAAATGTATTTCTTATTAATATTGGGAAATACCGCTAAACGTAAATGAACTATCAAAATGTAAAAATAACATATTATTTGGAATGAATCTAAATAAGTGATAATTTTTACCACTATTTACTTATATATAAGACTATATTACCTTTGTAGAGTAATGATTGAGTTAAAAGGCATACATACAACAACATTAAAAAATACCGCTGGAAGCAAATGGACAAATGCGATATTAAAGGACGGCATCCAGATATTGGAATATACTGATGATACTCCCGATATATTGTCCTTAAAAGTTGATGAGAAAGTGGTACAATATTTTTTCTGTCTCAAAGGTAGCATCAATTTTAGTTTTCATGAAGGTGCTTATCAAATTGCGCTCCAAGAAGGAGAGAGTTATTTTTTCTATAATCCATCACAACAATTATCCTCAGCGATTTCATTAGCACAGAATACTTCCGTCATATTTATTTTCTGTTCGTTAGAAAAGATTCACGAATTATTTTTAGAAAATACAAATGCATTAGAATTTCTAAATAGTGAAAATGCCAATAGAAAGTTTTATAAAAAAGATCAAATAGGTTCGCAATTAGAAGTAGTATTGAACCAAATTATCAATGCAGATATCCAAGGGCATGCCGCTGATGTTTTTCGATATGCTAAAGTCCTAGAAGTGTTGAGTCTGTATTTTGCTCAACAAGCACGTGAAAATAAAGAATCTTGTCCTTTTCTTAATGACGAAGAAAGTGTAAGGAAGATCAGAAAGGCAAAGGATATATTGATAGAGCAAATGACTAATCCACCAATAATTTCTGCTTTGGCAAAGCAAGTAGAATTAAATGAATTTAGATTAAAAGAAGGTTTTAAAAGCATGTACGGTTCTACTTTATTTCAATATTTATTGGAACATAAAATGAATAAGGGTAGATCAATGCTTGATTCGGGAAATTACAAAGTACAAGATGTTGCCTATGATCTAGGATATAATAATCCTAGCCATTTTATCTCTGCTTTTAAATCAAAGTTTGGTGTTACACCAAAAAAATATCTTCAAAACAGCTAATGCGATGTATAATTATCATATTGGCATTCTTGTTTCCTTTTTTCAGTTGGGGGCAATCCCTTACCCAAGATACTTTCGCATTTTCTGTAGATGTAGATGATGTAGTCATAACTTCTCAATATGAACCGACACATTACAAAAAAGCACTACACCATGTTTCCGTAATAAAAAAAGAAGAGTTTGCTCAAAGAGGTTTTACACAATTAGATCAAGCATTAACCTTACATCCGAGTATTAGGGTAGAGATAGATCCTGTTTTTGGATCGACCATAAAAATAAGAGGAGTCAATACCAATAATGTTGCAGTATTAAAAGACGGTGTTCCTGTGATCGGAAGATTAGATGGTGCCCTTGACTTATCACAAATTAATCTTGCAGATGTAGAACGCATTGAGTTAGTAGAAGGACCTCAATCTGTGTTGTATGGAAACAACGCTTCTGGTGGAGTTATAAATTTGATTTCTAAAAAATCTCAAGTTTCTGACTATAATTTAAATATTAAAAACTTAGGAGAGTATAGAGGTGTCCGGAATCACCAAGCCAACTTAGGCATTAATTTGGGTAAATGTTTTATGTCTGTTGGTGGTAGTTTTTTGAAAGATAAAATGTTTCCAGACGACTCACTTCGTATTTTTGATCTGGTAGATATTAATGATACTACACAATTGCGTAGAAAAAGATATCCTATCAATCCTAAAGAAATGTGGACAGGTAGAGGACAATTTAGATATAATATTAATGATCAAAATTATATAATCGCTTCTCTAAATTCAGCAAAGGAAGAAGTGTTAAACTTAGGCGAAAAGCTTAGACCTACTTTCTTGCCTTATTCGTTTGACGAAATTTATAAGACCACAAGAAATGATTATGCTATTCATTATCAAGGTAAGCTACAAAGCTACTTAGTAAATATTAGCGGTGCATTTAACGACTATGATAGATTACTTGATTCGCGTCGTTTTGAATTTGACTTAGATGAATATGATGACTCATTTACAGAAGTAGATACAAGTTCTTTTGATGCTTATTTTTCAAAATTTACATTGGCAAGTACTTATGATAAAAAAGTAAATTTCCTAGGAGGATTTCAATTTAATCATGAGATTGGAAGAGGTGCTAGACTGGATGGAGAAACAGAAGAAGGCAATCCATCAAGCACAGAAGCATCTGTATTTTTGGATGTCAAACTTAACCCATTTGAAGCGCTTACTTTTTCTCTTTCAGGGCGATATACCAATCATTCTGTATATGGTTCTAACTTTTCACCAGCCTTACAATCCAAGTGGCAGATTAACAATAATTGGATTTTAAGGGCTGGATATGCACGAGGATTTAGGAGTCCATCTTTAAAAGAATTATACCTCTCCTTTATTGATGTAAATCATTTTGTAGTTGGAAATAGAGATTTAATTCCAGAAACTGCTGATGATTATAGCCTTTCAATATTTTATGATCTAGGTAAAAAAAGAAGTAATTTATCTGCATCTGTAAAATTGTATCGTAATGATATAACCAATAGAATAATTTTGTCAGAATTTGAATCTTTAAAATTTACTTATCAAAACTTAAAAGAATATTCAGTACAGGGAATCAATGGCGATGTCAATTATAAAATCGGAAATATTACTCTTCAGGGAAGTCTTGGATTGGGATATTGGTTGAATGATATTTATGAAACTACAGAAACACCTAAGTATAATGCAACCTGGGATAGCTCAAATAAAATAATGTATGATTCAAGACGATATGGATTATCGCTTTCATTGGTTCATCGATATATTGGTGCAGTACCTACATACTATACTCAAAATGATGTCCTTACTTTAAGCATTGCAAAAGGGTATAACCTATTGGATGTATCTGCTTCTAAAATGATTTGGAAAAATCGGATTCAATTGGTCGGTGGCATAAAGAATATTTTCAATGTCGTTTTTAGAGAAATAAACAATCTAGACCCAAATGCCAATCATGCATTTAATGGCAATACCAATAATACGCTTGTAGCAAGAGGTAGATCATATTTTATTAGTATAGCCTTTAATCTTTCTGGCAGCTTTTAGAATTTTATTTCGGGCAACAATTTCTAATTTTAAAGATTAAAACAAACTTAGTTTTTTTGTATATAGTTTTCCATGCATAGTATAGCTTACTATTACTATTTGATGTATATAAGTTGTATTTATAGTCAGGTAATTTTCTTCAAAAGTAAAACCACATTTTGTGCCATCAATGTTAAGAACGTTTTTAATCTTAATCTTTGCATCATCAGATTTTATAACGAATTGATTATTGATATTCGTAGGAATAAAAATAGGCGTTTCTATAATTTCTATTTCTTGCGTATTTGATAACGAACAATTATTTTGACTGATAAATTGGAATGCCTCAGTTAAAATTTCATTTCTATTTGGAAAGTCAATAGTGTGACCTATTCCATTCATTAGGACAGATTCAACACATGCACCTGATTCTTGAAGTGCTTCTAACGCAGGGTAATAACGTAGGTTGGGACTGTCATTACTACCGTGTACTAAATAGAAGTTTTCATTGCTACTACTTTCGATAATTTCTGAAAATTCTGATTCATTGATAGCTGCACCGATAGGCAAGAATCCTGCAAATTCTTTTGTTCTTCTTAAGCCATAGGTATAAGTTGTTTTTCCTCCCCAAGAAAAACCCATCAAATATTTTCTATCTGTATCTATATTATACCATAGTTCCATAGAGTCGATAATTGCAGTAGTAAAAGCAGTGTCTATCGGATCATCAATTCTGCCATCTGGTCCACCATCAGGACAAAGCAATATCAAATTATTTGTCTCTGCAAATTGAACTAAAGTGTCTCTCCAAGAGATCGCATCCCACCTAGAAGTATTAAATGGATGAAGCCCAACCATGAGTTCATGCTCATTGTTTACATCATAACCGCTTGGTATATAAATAGCGTATTTTTTTGCAGGATCAGTTTGAAATTCAAATTCTCCTTCGATAAGTTGTTGTGAATATAGATTGGTAAAACAAATAAAAATGATTAAACAAAAAGAATTGAGGATTTTCATATGTATGTTTTATCAAATGTAATGAAATTTATTTTCCATTTTTTTAAATAATGGTCAATAAACAGACATAAAATGACTTTAGCTTCAACCCATTTTATATTTTTGCTTTATGACTAAAGAAAAAAAACAACCTCAGAGCAAAGAGTTAAGCGCAGAGTTTTCTCTCTGGCTTGAAAAACTGCAACAAGAAAGTTGGCAACTAGAATTAATTATATCTGGATTGGCATTATTGGGCGTTTGGTATAGTCGGAGTTTGTTAATAGAAGTAGATTATTATTTACAAGTAAACGGTACTGGTGAATTGTTTAAATACATAAAAACCATAATACCTATCATGTGGTTTGGTTGGGCGATTTTTATGCTTAATCTCTTGTTTCACATTATCATACGTGGTCTTTGGATTGGAGCAATCGGATTGCGTTATGTTTCAGGCGGAATAGATTTTGAGTCTTTAAAATATTCAGAAGTTTTTACAGAATATTACAAAAGGAAAGTCATTTCTTTTGATCACTATATTGAAAAGCTTGAGAAGATTAGTAGTGTCATATTTTCGTACACCTTCCTTTTATTTTTTATGTTCTTTTCAGTGGCAATAGCTGGATTGTTTTTTATATCAATGATCAATATTTTAGAATTGATAATTGGAGAAAGGTCAAAATTCTTTGAATTTATTATTGGAACTTTTGTCTTGATAATTTTACTATTTGGCGCAATAGTTTTTATTGACTTTATGACATTAGGACAGTTGAAAAAGGTCAAAGAAAGGGCAGTATCTGTTCCATATTTGTATATCTATAGGTTTTTTAGTTTTATATCATTGTCTTTTTTATTCAGACCACTTTTGTTAAACTTTATAGACAATAAATTTACCCGTAAACTTTTCTATATCTCTATCCCATATTCTTTAATTCTAATTTTCATAGTTAATAATGGTTATTTTGAAAGCCACGCTTTTATGCCACGTTTTGATTCTTCAACGGTCAATAGGGTAGTGTCTTTTGATAACTCGATCAATTGGAAATTTTATGATGACGAGAGAATAAAGTATTACAATAGTTTTACTGATGGGAGTTTTGGTTTTCGGAAATCTAAAATTAGCTACTTATCATTGTCCAATTATTTTATTGAAGATGAAATTGCGACCTTGTTTTTAGAGTACAGGGTAGTTGATAATAAATATTTTTCTGAATTTGAAACTACAATTGCTCCATATGAATCTACTGGATTCAAAGCAACATTTTTAAATAGATCAAAGAGAGATCCAGAAATCAAAGCTTTAGAAGATAAGCAAGTAAGAGAAAATAATTATATGCGATCTATTCTTTATGGAAGAAAAATTAAAGCAAATCTACAAGAAGAATTTTCACATAAAGAAGCTTACTATAGAGGATACAACATAGAAGACTATAATCAATTACATGATGAAATATGGGAAAGATATCAAGATGAAATTTTAGTAACAATGGACAACAAGTCAAGAATTGTTAAGGAAAAATTCCTTGAGTTACATGATATTAAAATTGATTCAATTCCTCTCAATGACTCATTGGACTGTCAATTCTATACACACCCAAATCTAAGGGAAAGAGGGTTACTCTGTAACTTTGATACAAAGTTCTTAACTAAAGGAAATCATATATTATCTTTAAATAGACAAATTTTTAGAAAGCAAGAATTGGATTCTGTCGCTACTTATAAATTTAGGATTCCATTCAAAAAAATGTAAAAGCGATATTTGATTAACACCAATAATAATCATTAAATGGATAAACAAAATATTTTTAAAAATATTCAAGGATTTTTTGCAATAGGTTATATCTACCTAATTGTATTAGGAATATTCAATCAAACATTATTGTACACACAACTAGATGTTAAGATTTTGAAGTATTCTTCTGTTCTGGATATTTTAATGACACCTATCTCTATTTTGACATCAAGCTTTTTACATTTGATAATCTTCTCGATTATTGTTTTTGCAGTTTTGTTTGCACCTAGTTATTTAGCTAAGAGAAAAAATAAAAGTTGGATCAAAAAAGCAACAAAGATTGAGAAAGACCTAACAGATGAAGAAGCTCAAAAAGTATTGTTTGGATTTTTTGTAGCATTATTAGCGTATGCTCTTTTTGGTTTTTTTATTGGAACAGGTATTGGTTCAGGGTTAAAGATCAATAAAAAATTAAAGAAAGCAGAAATCGAATTTAATGACAAATTAGAATTTGTTGACAATAATTCCATGCAGGTAAATATACTAGAAATTACCTCTGAGTATATCTTCTATTTAAAACCAGGCAACGATAAAGTTATTATTGCACCAATTAATGGAAACATTAAAAATATCATCGACAATTGATGTTGGTTGCTCAACTAAAATACATTAATTCACAATTATAAAATCTTACAAAAGTATAGTTATCAACAAGTTCTCTATGACAATAATAAATATGTGATTTTTATTATCGTTTAAGACGGAGAATATGTTTTTCAATGCTACTTTTACACTGCATTCGATCGGTAAATGGTAGATCATACTCAGATCAAAAACACTATTGATCGCTAAGTTTTAAAAGAACTCAAAACTCAATTGAGAAAGGGCAGTTTATTCATGTTAAGCTGCCCTTTTCCTATAGATATATTTCAATGCATTTATCCAATGTTTTAAAATATCATTTGGCGAAATTTAATTTATTGATAGTTATAAAGTAACCAATGTTATCTCAGTGTTAACATGATCTATCAATATCCTGTAGTTTTTTACTCCACAATTCTAAGGCTCATTATTCATGTAAATGCAATTTAATCAACTGAAAAATAATTATATATGTATATAAATAAATTACATGTAAATAATTTATATGTATAAAATATTGTAAATGGCTTTTTTCTACGCAACTTTTGGGTTAACTTTGCGTTACTCTAATGTTAATTTAATGTAAATAGATAGATTATGAAGTATAATGAGACAGTGTATTATAGAGATTGGTTGTTTTCTTTATTGTTATTAAGTATTGTCACTTTTAGTGTTTTGCAAACTTTGTCTAGTGCTATAGCGTCTGGATTAAATGCTGCTTTTTTAAGTAAAGCTGCTTGTTTGGTGTTGATTATTGCAGTTGCTTATTTCTTAATGACAAAATTGCAAATCAAAATTAAAGTAAGAAAAAAAGGATTCAAATATAAGTTGAGTCCGTTCCACAAAACAAGTAAATTGATTCCTTGGTCTGAAATTGCAAAAGCAGAATTGGTTTCTCCTTCTAAAGCATCACAGCTTGCAGGATGGAGTGTAAACTATAGTTCAGCTGAGCTAACTAAGGTTGGGTTTTTATGTAATAGTGGTGTAAGATTACAACTTAAGGATGGTTCTACATTAATGGTGGAGAGCATAACACCAGAAGATTTGTATGATGCTATTCAACTGAATTTGGCAGACAATTAATCTGTTTAAAATAAAGCTTTTTGATGGGCTTAAAGATTGGTTTTATTACCAATTTTTAAGCCCATTTTTATTTGGCGTATTCCTTTAATAAATATTGAACTCAATTTGCAATTCTATTATTAACTTTTTTATCGTTATTGAAAACAATTTCCATATTATTGAATTTATAAATCAACGAATAAATTTTTTTATGCCTACATATCTATTCCTATTTATATCTGCAATTTACTTTGCAGCAATGCCAAATTCGTCACAAGACAAATTAATATTATTTATAAATGAATCCAATCCCAAAATAGAACAAAAGCACATCAATAAAATTTCAAAATTGGCAGAGGAATTAAATGTTGAGTTGATAAAAATCAATGTAGAAAACGGAGCACCAAAAGAAGTAACAACTACTCCCAGCATTTTTTTTCAAAATGAAAATGGAAGATCAAGATATTATGGTAGATATACCAATTCTTCAAGAATAAAAAATTTTATTAGAACATCGAAACTGGCACATAAAAAAGAAGGAAAAACAAGAGTTGAACATGTATTACGATGGGAATCGGAACGTGCAGAATTAATTGTTCCTGTCAAAATAACTGAACTTACAGGAGAAGTCCCTAATGAGTACGAGCAAGAAAAATTTTTCCACAAGGCAGTGAAAGCGTTAGATGTAGGAATGAAAGAATTTGAATTAGAAGAAGTCTACCAATCACCTAAAAGTGCAAAAACCTTTTACATAAACATTTACCCTTTTTTAAGCGCATCAAAAAATCTGTGTTTAACTGCAGAAATATTTTCTCAATACAATTGTATAAAACCCATTTTTACAAAAACAGATACAACGATATCAGAAGGTAGCTGGGATACATTTAGTAAAGTATTTGCAGAAGCAGGTGAGACATTGCAGACTGAAATTTTAAGACAAATAGACGAATCTAAAATCGGTGATGCTTTTTCCCCGATTTCAAATAATATAAATATTAAATCCTGGGAATCATTAGATCTTACAATCAAATCATCAATTGATTCTAGATCAGAAGAAATTACAATGAATGACTTTTCATTCGGAAAAAAATGGAAAGTAAAAAAACGAAGTAACATTGACGAACCAATAATCATTTTTAGTTTTTTATCACCAGTAGACAATTATGCTGGAGAAGTAAAAGCCTTAACTGGAACGCTGGAACTGGATAATATACCATCCATGAACGGTGCAAAAGGCATCTTTAAAGTTGATATATCAGATGTAACAATGGGTTCTGAAGATTTTGATTATGAAGTGCATAACAAAATGCTAAATATGAGTATATTTCCTGATGCTAGTTTTGAATTTACAAGTATTACTGGTGCCGATGGAAATTTAGAAATTGGGAAAATAGACAATATGGATGTCCAAGGAAAATTTGGTATGTTAGGAATTAATACCAACGTATATGTAGATACGCAAATTCAACCTATTGTTGATGACAACGAATTGTTGTTAAAGGTAAATTGTACATTTCAGTTACCACTCTTTGAAAAGTTTAAAGTGGAAGGACCTGATGGTCCATCTCCTGCCAAAGATATACTCCAATTCTACATGCAGTTTTATATGGAACAAGTAAATTAATAATATATGAAAAAG
>JAHDBF010000049.1:0-5833 GCA_020630525.1 Saprospiraceae bacterium | reverse complement strand
CTGATTTACATCGGATGCGATACCACTAAAAAAACCACTGATATTGTAAGCACCGAATTAAATAGTGGGACTAGAGAAGTGAAGGAAGGAATGTTAGGTACTAACGGTACTATAAAATTTGATGCAGCCAATGATCGATATAGTGCTAATGGTGAATTCAAAACATGGTATTTTACAAGAGTATCTATAGAAAATAATGATTTGACAACATTAAACGCTGATCTCGAAGTTGATTTAAAATCAGTTTGGGAAAAAAGTGATAAACTGACAGATCACTTAAAGGCACCAGATTTTTTCAATATAGCTAAGTACACAACAGCAAAAATTAATATCTCGGATGTTAAGAAATCCAGTAATGGTGATTATACTGCTAGTATGATTCTAGATATGAAAGGATTATCACAAAAAATAACAAGTGATTTTAAGGTTACTAGTACAGATCCTATTCATGTCGTTGGCACTGCGCAAGTAAGTAGAAAGTTATTTGGTTTAGGTTCTGATGAAATGGGCGTTGGAGAGTTTGTTACAGTGACATTTGATACAGATATTCCATAATTTGATAATTTTATAGAAGGTATAAAGGAGTAAAACTTAGTGTTTTATTCCTTTTTTTATGCAGATTAAATATTGTGACATGTATTCTTTTATAAATTAATAGAAACTAATTGTGCACTTGTTGTATATTTAAAGCAGGTAAAATTAATAAACCCTAAATTATGATTTAAGGACTAATCAAATCATAATTCATTAAGAACATATTAAAAATATTTGCAATGCGTTTTCTTTCACTTTTCTTATTCCTATTTTCTTCATTATCAATTTTTGGACAGCAAGATTCAATCTTTTTAAAATCTAGTAGCTATGATGCCCTTAAGTTTAGAAATATCGGACCAGCATTAACTTCAGGCAGAATTGCAGATATTGCCATTCATCCAAAAAACAATAACGTGATGTATGTGGCTGTTGGGTCTGGTGGTGTTTGGAAGACAGAAAATGCTGGTACAACATGGAAGCCAATATTTGATAACGAATCAAGTTATTCTATAGGATGTGTTACGATTGATCCAGGAAATAATAATGTGATTTGGGTTGGTACAGGAGAGAACGTAGGTGGTCGACACGTTGGTTTTGGAGATGGAGTATATATGAGTAATGATGGAGGAGGGTCTTGGAAAAATATGGGACTAAAATCTTCTGAACATATTTCTAAAATTATCATTCACCCAACAAATTCTTCCATAATTTGGGTAGCAGCACAAGGCCCTTTGTGGAGTAAAGGAGGTGAGCGAGGGTTGTATAAATCAATAGATGGAGGTACTACATGGAATAGAACATTGGGAGATGACGAATGGACAGGTGTGACAGACATATTGATCGATCCGTCAAATCCTGATCAACTTTATGCAGCAACATGGCAGCGACATAGAACAGTAGCCGCTTATATGGGTGGTGGTCCAAAATCTGGGATACATAGATCATCTGATGGAGGAGAAACTTGGGAAAAAGTTACTAAAGGTTTACCAACTTCAAATCTTGGTAAAATAGGAATGACACTTTCCCCATTCAATTCAGATCAGATTTATGCAGCGGTAGAGACAGATAGAAAAACGGGAGGGTTGTATATGTCAATGGATAGAGGGTCTACTTGGGTAAGACAATCTGATATGGTTTCTGGAGGTACGGGGCCTCATTATTATCAAGAACTGTACGCAGATCCGCATCAAGAGGGAAGGTTGTATTTGATGAATAATTATGTGTTGATATCTGATGATCACGGTAAGAATTATTATCAAATGAATGAAAAGAAAAAGCACGTAGATACTCATGCAATTGCTTGGAGATCTAATGATCCCAATTATGTTTTGATGGGAACAGACGGAGGTTTGTATGAAAGTTTTGATAAGACAAAAACTTGGAGGCACTACGGTAATTTGCCATTGACACAATATTATAAATTGGCTGTTGACGATGCAGAACCATTCTACAATATTTATGGAGGTACTCAAGACAATGGATCACACAAAGGACCGAGTCGTACAATGAATGAAGGCGGCATTTTTAATAGAGATTGGCATATTGTCCTAGGTGCAGATGGACATCAATCCGCAACAGAGCCTGGTAATCCCAATATAAGTTATGGAGAATTCCAAGAAGGATTTTTATGGAGAATAGATCATAAAACAAAAGAAGCAGTGTACATAAGGCCAGAAGTTGGACCGGATGAACCATATGAAAGATTTAATTGGGATGCACCGATACTGGTGAGTCAACATGATCCAAAACGAGTATATTTTGCCTCACAAAGAGTTTGGAGGTCTGACAATAGAGGTGACGATTGGAATGCGATTAGCGCTGATCTTACAAAAAATCAAAATAGAGTAGAATTGCCTATCATGGGTAAAAAACAAAGTTGGGATAATCCGTGGGATGTGGATGCAATGTCAAATTACAATACAATAACTTCATTGGCAGAATCTCCATTAAATGAGAATATCTTATACGCCGGAACGGATGATGGTATATTACAAGTAACAACGGATGGTGGAAACAACTGGTCAAAAAAGGATTTTAGTAGAATTCCAGGATTAGCAAGTACTGCGTTTGTAAATGATGTTAGAGCAGATTTATTTGAAGAATCCAGTGCTTATTTAGTGTTAGATAATCACAAATATGGAGATTTCAAACCTTATTTATATAAAACAAGTGATAAAGGAAACTCTTGGAAAAGTATTAAAGGAAATTTACCTGATAGACTTCTCATTTGGAGAATCGTTCAAGACCATATTGACCCTAACTTACTTTTTATTGCAACAGAATTTGGGATTTATTTCACTGCAAACGGTGGAGGACACTGGACACAATTGAATTCTGGATTGCCTACCATTTCATTTAGAGATATTACCATTCAGCGTAGAGAAAACGATTTGGTTGCAGCTTCTTTTGGTAGAGGTTTTTATGTGCTAGATGATATTTCAGCCTTAAGAAGCTTTAATGAAAATACCATAGGAGATAAAAAAGCCAAAATACTCACAGCAAAAGATGCCTATTGGTATTCTGAAACTGAAGAAATTTATGGACAAGGAAATGCCACCTATGCAGCACCTAATCCAGAATATGGGGCAACATTTACTTTCTTTATAAAGGAAGTTTCCAAAAGCATAAAATCCAAAAGAACAAAAGCTGAATCCGAACTTTCTAAAGACAGTAAAGACATCCCTTTTCCAGGTTGGGAGGAATTAGATATTGAAAAACAAGAAGAAACGGATAAGGTATATGTCGTAATAAAGGATAGTAACGATAAGGTCTTAAAAAGAATGGAGACAAAAGTAAAAGAGGGATTAAATCGAACTACCTGGGATTTAGGTATCGCTTCAAAATCTGTTATTCAAATAGGAGCAGAAAAGAAAAAACAAAGTTGGTGGGACAATGGATCAGGATATAGAGTGACACCAGGAACTTATTCTGTGAGCATTGTAGAATTTTTAAATGGAGAAGAAAACCTACTAGATGGTCCTGTTGAGTTTAAAGTAAAAAGAATGCTAGAGCCGACGCTAGAAGGTGCATCTTATGAGGAGATGATTACATTTAGAACAGATTTTGAAAAATTCAATGAATCATTGACTATAGTAAAGTCGGATTTAAAGAAAGGAATGAATATTGTAAATGCAATGCAAAAGGCTTATGATAAAGCAGATAATCAATCTGGAAAACTGAGATCAAAAATTTTACAATTTAAGAAAAACCTAATAGCGGTAGACAATTCATTGAATGGAAATAAGAGTAAAAAAGAAATTGGAGAAAAGAATAACCCTACGCCTGGAGACGCAAGTTTATTAGGTTGGGTAGCTATTAATAATACATATGGACCTACAGGAAATCATAAAAAATCATTCGATAGAGCTAAAAATCAATTAGCAAATATCAAAACTCAGCTTGCTGAAGTCATGAAAGTTGTGCCAGAATTAAATGAAGCGTTAAAAGCTGCGGGGGCACCAACTATTAATGGTTTATAACTAACTTATTTAGTAGCAAATGTATAGTATTGTGAAATTATTAGATTGTATAATTGTTGTATTCGTTTTTTTTGTTTCTGTAAATGTATGTAACGCTCAATGGGATGTGTTGCCAGATCGTATGTGGGAAGATGAAGTACATGCACCTTTTAAATGGGGGGTGTCATCCGGTGATCCACTTCCAAATGGAGTAATAATTTGGACTAGATTTGACGGAGGAGATGAAACAACTATTGTCAATATAAATTGGGAGGTCGCAACAGATTCAACTTTTATAAATGTGGTAAATTCTGGGGAGAGTGGCACAGGAAATTATAGAGATTGGACGGTAAAGGTAGATGTTGCAAATTTAAATCCATATACGGATTACTATTACCGTTTTTTAGATAGTGCAGGGAATTCTTCAGCAGTTGGTCGTACTAAAACTGCACCAAATGTAAATACAGATGTAGAAGAATTAAAATTTGCAATTGCTTCTTGTAGTTCTATTTATTCCGGATACTTTAATGCATATAAAAAAATTTCAGAACGTAATGATCTAGATTTGATGATTCACCTTGGTGACTATATTTATGACTTTGTAGATAGTGATGAGCAAGTAAGAATTCCCGAACCCTTTCCTAAAGAACCTGTTACAAAAGAAGAATTTTGGCAAAGACACAGGTATTATTTATTGGATCCTGATCTAAGAGCGGCAAGACAAATGCATCCTTGGATGGCACTTTGGGACAACCATGATATAAATAAAGATAATGAAGAAGTATTGATCGGATCACTTGAAGCATTTTTTGATTATTTACCGATTAGAAGACCTGACGAGAATAACGTGAAACAGATATATCGTAGTTTGAAGTATGGCAAACTGGCAGACCTTTGTCTAGTTGATATCGAACTTTTGAGAAACCAAGAAGAAATTCCTGGTACTGGCGAACAAAGTTTACTTTCTGAAATACAGAGTAGTTGGTTGAGAGAGACCATTGAAAATTCTACTGCGCAATGGCGCATTATTGGAAACCAAAAATTGTTTGCACAATGGTTTGTAGAACATATAACGGTACCAATACCTTTTGGAGACGGACAAGTTGCTGATCCAGGTGCTTGGGATGGATATCCTACAGAAAGAAATAGATTGTTAGATTTTATACGTGATAATTCCATTGACAATAATATCGTAGTGAGCGGTGATATTCACTTGTCAATTGCCTCGGATTTGGTAAAAAATCCAATAGATCAAAACGAGTATAACCCTTCGACTGGAGATGGTTCTATCGCTGTAGAGTTCGTTCCACCAAGTATAACACGTGGTAATGTTGATGAGTTATTGGGCATAGAGGTTGAACCAGAAGATTTACAAGGTTTGGTCAATATAAGTAATCAAGGAAATCCGCATCATAAATTTTTAGAATTTTCTCAACATGGATACGGAGTATTGACATTGAACCGCGAAAGTGCAATAGCCCAATATCAGTTTGTCCCAAAAAACGAAGTTTCAAATGAGGAAGAAAGCTATACAGAATTGATATGCTATACTGGTGAAAATAAATGGTCACAAAGCAGTACCAATGTTGTGGACATTAAATTGGATTCATCAATAGAGATGATTGTTCATCCCAATCCGATAAGAGAAAGAGGGATGGTGTCAATTAAAGGAACTATCGAGAAAGAGATTGCAGTATTTGTCGTGGGGATCAATGGAGAACTTCATATTGAAAATCTATACACGGGAAAAATAAATAAGAATCAAGAGTTAACTTTTGAAGTAAATATGGAGAATTTGCTAAGTGGAACGTATCTAATATGCGTTAAATCAAAGGAAGGCT
>JAHDBF010000048.1:14780-23163 GCA_020630525.1 Saprospiraceae bacterium | reverse complement strand
AGAAAGTTGGCAAACATCTAATATTTTATAAGTTAAAAACAGATGAATGTTTGGTCGTCAGAATCTTGCATGAAAGAATGGATCTGAATAATATTTTTCAGTAATTGATCTATCTCAATTACGAAAAACCGATACAAAACATTAGATAATCACAGCATATCTGTTCGTTCCTCAAAGAGACGACGCGTATAATGGTACGTTAACACTACTTCCAAATCAATCAAAAAACAATACTTACTTTTTCTGAAGTAGGATAAGCTTGGCAAGTGAGTATAAAACCATCATTGATTTCCTTTTCTTCTAAAGCCATACATGACTTCATTTCAGCTTTTCCCTCAATCACTTTCGCAGTGCAAGTTCCACAGACACCGCTTTCACAAGAGAAAGGCGGATTTGTCTTAGCATCTTTTAATACTTGCAGGATACTACTTCCAGAAGGTATATTTAATTGGTAAGATTGCCCATTTAAAGTAGCATTTAATAATGCATTGTCAACAATTTCTATCTCTGTATTTTTTTCTTCTACAGTCCCTCCAAATTGCTCTATGTGTATAAGTTCTTTTGGAATTTGTAAGCCGAGCAATGTATTTCTTACGCTTTGATTCATTGCGCCAGGTCCACAGATGAAATATTCTGTACTCTGTGCAATAGGAGGATGATTTGTAATAAACCATTCTACTGATTTCATATCGACTCTCCCGGTCCTACCTTTCCACTGTTCCCAACTTGACCATACCTTTGGCTGACTTAAAGTATGAACAACTTTTAATCTTTGTGGATGCAATTCTAGTAATTGGTCTAACTCTTTTTTGAAGATTATACCGTCCTGTGTTGAATTCCCATAAAAAAGATTAATTACACTATTCGGCGACGCAATCAGTACAGACCTAAGAATGGAATATATCGGTGTGATCCCACTTCCAGCTGCAAAAAGAAAATATGTTTTGTAATCATCTTCATTCAATGTCGCATAAAAACGCCCTTGTGGGATCATTACATCTAATTCATCTCCAGGTTTCAAGTGATCACCTACAAAATTAGAAACCAAACCACCTTTTACCCTCTTGATCGTTAGCTGGATCGTTTCTTCAATATATGGTGAACTATTTATAGAATAGCTCCTACGAACTTCTTTCCCATCTATTAAAAATTTTATATTTAAATGTTGTCCAGGGAGGTAGTTGAATGTTTTATATAAATGTTTAGGAATATCCAGTGTAACGCATGTTGCCTCAGGAATAGGATTACCAATTGAGGATACTTTTAGTTTATAGAATTGGTTTGGCATAAGTTATCATTTTAACAAGGCATAAATTTTACTTACCTTTCATCCATCGTTGGATAATTTTCTGAAAATTACACACCGTACTTTCTCCGTGTTTCGCAGTATAAGAGATTCCAAATAAAGGATTTTTTAGTGACTTCTGTTGCTGCTCACAGACATAGACATCTTCTTCCATAAAATCATTCCAATCCATAGGATCATCAGAATTTGAATTTGGTTCTCTTCCATATTTAGTTTTGCCACCCATGATTCCATGCCATGACATATTCGATTTCATCTGTTGTTTAGTAAATTCCCAATTAGTCATAGGTTCCAATTTACTTCGTACAATAACTTTGGTCTTATCAGGAGCTAGAGGTATGGCATGAAAAACGTTCCAGCTACCTTCTCCCTCTGACAATCCTAGATTTGGAAATAACCATGGAACATAAGCCCCCAAATACTCATCGGTCATTTCTTGGATTCTTTTAGTTGGAATAAGTTGATCCAAATTATTATGATACTCAGCTGACAATGGTTCCCAGAACATATAGTGATCACCTACAAATCCATATTTTGCTTTTGCATGATTATACATGTTTAGTGTATTAGAATGAAGATGCGCTAAATGATATACATCGATATAATTTTCAGCTACAATCTTCCAATTCGCATTGATGATTTTTTCATAATAAGTATCTGGATATTCGATTAATCGATTGGGATTGTGTGGACCGAGATGCTCCCAACAATCCTCAAACCAACTTGTAATATTATCTGCATTTGGATCAGGATGTACCCACAGCATTCCTCTCCAAATATCTACTGATGCTTTATGAAGACAAATAGTATCTAGATCCATATCTGGAAATTCCTCTTCTTTATCAGGAACACTTATTAACTGCCCATTAAGATCATAGGTCCAATCGTGATAAGGGCAAGTGAGTGCTTTTTGCTTTTTTCCTACTGCTCTGAGTAATTGTGTCCCTCTATGTCGGCATAGATTATGAAATGCCCTTAGTCGTTGGTCGCGACCTTTTACTATTACTATGTTTTGATGACCACATTGTACCGTTATATAATCACCTGCATCTTTTATATCTTCTATCAGTCCTGCAAACTGCCAAGAATTACCAAAAATTAGTTGTTGTTCTTTATCAAACCATTCTTGCGAAGTATATGCTTCTACAGGAAGAATAGGCATTTTTTTATTACTCATTTATTTGAATCATTTGTTAATACTTTATGAAAATAAAACTCTACTTTTCCACAATGTGTGCATCCGAGCATATCCAGTTCTTCTTTTCTATTCAATAATTTACCCCATTCTCCTAACCATGAAGACCAGTCTGTACCTTCATCAAAACGCTTTGTTCCTACAACTGTCATACTACTCCCACATCTTAAACACAATAATGCTTTGCCCATGATTTAATGATTTAATTGCTCCAATTAGGAAATATTAATGATGAAAATGAGTATATACTCATCAGCAACCAACTTATTATTATTAACCAATATAAAAATGGATGATTACGCTTATCAACAGGGTCAAGAAAATAGGTTACACCAGATTTCAAATCAGGAATAACCCAAAGTAAAAACAAAATTCCCCATATCCATTGCCAGTTAAAGAACATAGCAACATAAATAATTATGAGACCAGTAACACTTCTCCATTTACTCGAATTTGCTTTCTCCATATTGTATGCATTTAGGATATAAAGATAAAAATTTGAAACCTTTCTTTTTTTGATCTATATCAAAGAAGCAATAAAAGGTATCTATCATATTTGTACTATAAAACTTAATGTATGAAGTTTATAAAAGTGTTCTTTTACTTTATATTTTTGGCTTATAATCAACAAGTCACAGCTCAAATTTACAACGACTATATCGGAGCAGGTCAGACGCAAGGCGTTATAGTAACCAATAGTTCAAATAGCAATGGTACTGCAGAACAAAGTACAATAGATGGGGGTGGCTTATCTATTGACGCTTTTGAAGCTTCACGATTTTTGAGTAACGCATCACTTGGTGCAGATTTTGAGACCATACAAGAAGTTTCCGAGATAGGAGTTTCGACATGGCTAGATCATCAGTTTGAAATGCCTATACAAGTAAGCTATATAGATACAACATGGATGATATGGAATCATTTCTATCCACAATA
Organism: Saprospiraceae bacterium; assembly: GCA_020630525.1. GTDB lineage: Bacteria > Bacteroidota > Bacteroidia > Chitinophagales > Saprospiraceae > JAHDBF01. Next base: position 19,726 of record JAHDBF010000048.1, on the reverse strand, counting down.
CATAAATATCTGGGGAGAAGATTTTATAGTAAATAATGGTGATGCTGTTATACCATATTGGTATTACTGGAAAATGGCTTGGTGGAATAACATCCTTAAATCTAAAGACCACCTCAGGCAACGAGTTACTCAGGCGTTAAGTCAGATTTTTGTAATTTCAGAAAAATCCAATCTCCAACTAAGTGGACCCGGAATGGCAGACTACTATGATTTATTATACAATCATTCATTTGGCAATTATAGGGATATACTTTACAACATCACTTTGCATCCGATGATGGGTTTTTATCTCAGTCATATTAATAATCCTAAATCTGATCCCACAAACAATATTCATCCTGATGAAAACTATGCTAGAGAAATCATGCAATTATTTTCTATTGGACTCTTTGAATTAAATCTGGATGGTACTCGCAAGAAAGATGAACAAGGAGCGGACATCCCAACCTATGACAATAATGATATTAAGGAGTTTGCAAAAATATTTACTGGTTTAGCTCCATCAGGATATTGGTGGCCTTGGGAAGATTATAGTTCGATTCCAGCAGAATGGGGAGGCACTTATAATGAAAGCCCTGCCACTGTAGTGACATGGGAGTCGATGATTGCATTTGATAATTGGCATGAGCCTGGACCAAAGATTTTATTAAACGATCAATTAGTCCCAGCAGGACAAACTACACTGCAAGACATTGATGATGCCATTGATAACTTATTTCACCATCCCAATGTTGGCCCATTTATAGGAAAACTTTTAATACAACGCTTAGTAAAATCTAACCCAACTCCCGAATATGTCAGTCGAGTAGCTTCCAAATTTAATGACAATGGATATGGAGTCAGGGGTGATATGAAAGCGATAATAAGAGCTATCCTTACTGATGCAGAAGCGCTTGACTGCTCGTGGCAGGATGAGCCATATGCTGGAAAACTTAGAGAACCTTTACTAAAGTATACTCAAGTATTGAAGGCATTTAATGCATATAACGAATCTGGGAAATTGTGGAATTGGGGATATTTATTTGATGAGGCTGTAAGCCAAGGTATACTATCCTCTCCAAGTGTTTTCAATTTTTATTTGCCAGATTTTCAACCTAACGGACCTATATCAAATGCAGATCTTTTTGCTCCAGAATTTCAAATCCACACCTCTGCTACCTCTATTAATTACATCAATCTAGTATATGATTGGTTTATCAATGAAAACTATGGTGAGATTGCTACACATGCTGGAGATTCAGTACACAATGCACCAAGCTATGACAACAATGACCTCGACCCAAAAGACTATATCTTTTTAGATTTAGAAGATGAATATGCTATTGCTGCTGATGCACAAGCCTTAATAGATCGGATAGACCTTATAACCACAGGTGGGTTATTTACTGACCAAACCAAAACGACAATAATTAATAGTGTAGAGCAATTAACAGATCCTGTTGAACGGGTAAAAACTGCACTTTTTCTTTCATTTATTTCACCAGAATATAACATTCAAAAATAAGATCATGGGTAAACATCATAAAAAAGGAATGAACAGAAGAGATTTTTTAGGTACTGCATCTTGTGCAGCTTTAGGAACAACAACATTTCTATCCTCTTTTTTAAATATGGGATTGGTCAATTCTTTGGCAGGGATGTCTCATCCAACGATTTCTTCAGGAGGAGACTATAAAGCACTGGTATGTATTTTACTGGCGGGAGGAAATGATAGTTTCAATATGCTAGTACCTCAAAATGGTTCACATTATAACGAATATGCAAACTCTAGATCTAACTTGGCATTACCTCAAGGCAATCTATTGCCATTAAATTTTACAGATAATAATGGAAAACAATTTGGGGTTCATCCGTCGATGCCTGAAGTACAATCTTTATTTAATAACAATAAACTCGCATTTGTTAGTAATGTAGGTACACTAGTTCAGCCGACTTCAAAGAATCAATATCTTAACGGGAGTGTACCATTACCTGTCGGTCTGCTTTCACATGCTGACCAAATACAACAGTGGCAGACTTCCATCCCTCAGACACGATCATCAAAAGGTTGGGGAGGGCGAATGGCAGATATAATACATGCTACCAATGGTAACCAAAATATATCTATGAACATATCTCTTTCTGGAACCAATATTTTTCAAGTTGGAAACAATACTTCTGAATATGCTATTCGCGCCTCTGCTGGTGGTAGTGTAGGTATCAATATACTTGAAGGAAATACTGCTCTAGATCAAGTTTTAAAAGGTGGCGCTGAGAGTTTACTTGCTCAACAATATCAAGATATCTTTAAGTCTACCTACACAGATAAAATAAATCATTCACAAGCAAATCATGAAGAATTCAGTGCAGCATTAAGTCAGGCACCAATGTTATCGACTAACTTTTCGGAAAATGCAGTTTCTGCCAATATGGAACTGATTGCGAAGACTATTTCCGTTAGGAACACTTTAAATGTGAGTAGACAGACATTCTTTATCACATTTGGAGGATGGGACCATCATGATGAAGTTCTTGATAATCAAGTGGCAATGTTAAGTGTAGTTAGCAAAGCATTGTCCGAGTTTCAGGAAGCAATGGAAGAATTAGGTATAGCTGACTGCGTTACTACGTTTACAGCATCAGATTTTGGGAGAACACTAACTTCCAATGGTAATGGAACAGATCACGCATGGGGCGGAAATGTTATGGTTATGGGAGATAGTGTATTAGGAGGAAGTATATATGGTAATTATCCATCCTTAGCGCTTAACAGTAGTGACGATGTTGGTGGTGCTATCTTGTTACCTACCATCTCTACTGACGAATATTTTGCTGAATTGTCAAAATGGTTCGGAGTTTCTAATGGAGATCTGTCTTATGTCCTACCCAATATTACTAACTTTTATGATCCCAATAATTCTTCTTTACCTATTGGGTTTATGAACATTTAATTATATAGAAATGAAATCATCATTAATTTTTTGCCTAATGCTAAGCATTCGGTTTGTTATAGCTCAAAATTGTAATGGTCCTGATCATTCCATTAATGCAAACGATAGTTGGCTTTCATGTACAGAAAGTTTAAGTCCAAATATTGAAAGAGGAAATAGTCACTGGATTATGTATGATCTAGGATATGTGTATCATCTTAGCAAAACACATTTATGGAATTACAATGTAACTGGAGAAACCGATAAAGGAATGAAAACTGTCTCTATTGACTATTCTTTAGATGGAATAACTTGGACAGAACTTGAGACTTTTGAATTACAAGAAGCTCCAGGATTATCTTCTTACCAAGGTGAAGAAGGACCTTCATTTGATAGTGCAATGTGTAGATACGTCTTGATCACTGGTATTGAAAGTTGGGGTGGGTCTTGCATAGGACTTTCTGAAGTACAATTTACAATAGACAATGTGACATCAGTACTTAGTGATGTTGAAATTGATAACATTGGGATAACTCTTTACCCAAATCCGACTGAAGGACTTTTTACTATTTCTGGGCTTGTAGAATTATATGAAATCGAGATACTAGACCTCAATGGTAGTATATTCCAAAGTCTAAGTAATGTTTCTTCTCCTGTTTCAATTGATCTAAGTACACTACCTAATGGAACTTATTTTGTAAACATCGTCCACAGTAGTAATCAAAACCTTTGTATGAGGAAAATTATTAAGCATTAAAAACTACAGGCAATGTTATTATTTCTGTTTTCTTAATCTACTTAGTGTTTCTTGGGTAATCCCGAGAAAAGAAGCAATATGACCTAAATTTACTTTATTAGTAATATCAGTAAAATAGGACAATAGCAAATCATATTTTTCTTTGGCTGTCATAAAAAGAACACCTTTAAAATATGCATCCACATATGCCAATTGCTCTTCCATTAACAATCTTCCAAATTTTTCTAGCTTAGGGTGCGAGTTAAGAAGACGATTATATTTCTCTTTAGTTATACTGTACACTATACAATTCTGTATGGTTTCTATGTATTCAAAACTTGGATTTGATTTAATAAAACTATTCCAAGAAGTGAAGAATTGATCTTTTTCGTAAAACCAAGAGGTGATCTCTTTATCTTTGTGATAGTAGTAAGTTCTAACCACTCCTGACTCTAAGAAATAGAGTTTATTGGCATATTGATCTTCTCTTAATAGTTGATGATCTTTATCGACCTCTATTCTTTCAAAATAAGTTAAAACTTGATTCTTAATTTCATGGTTAAGTTTTGTTCTTTTTTCTATGGCTTTTATAAGGCTATTATCGGCTACGATCTCATCCATAATTAATATATGCTTTTACCAACTGCTTCAAATAAATTAATCTATGCATCAGTCAAATTGATTTGCAATCAACATCTCTAAAACCGATTCTTCCACATCATAGACTCAACTGGCTTAATCGTCCGTTGTGTATACTTAGCATTTGCTTTTTTGTTGTAATAATTATTGATATCGCCTTCTACCATAAAGTAGATGAGCTGTCCGATTGGCATACCTGCATAAACCCTCACTGGATGCACACATGATATTTCTAACGTCCAAGTATTGCAAAAACCAACATCACCCTTGCCTGCTGTAGCGTGAATATCAATCCCTAATCTTCCGATACTAGATTTGCCTTCTAAGAATGGAACAGAATTAAAGGTCTCTGTATATTCTTCTGTAACACCTAAGTATAAAGTTCCAGGTTGTATGACATATCCTTCTTCTGGAATAGTAATCTCTTTTATCTTATTATGCTTTTTCGCATCTAATACTTCATCTTCATAAACAGCCAGATATTTACCTAGGTGAACATCATAAGAGTTAGTACCGAGACATTCTGGTTTAAAAGGCTCAATCAAGATGTCCCCTTTTTCTATAGATTCCAATATCTTTTTATCCGAAAGTATCATACGATTTGTTTATCCCAAAGGTCTTTAAAATAAACAATAACCAATAACATAATTTATTTTTATTCA
>JAHDBF010000048.1:10195-14680 GCA_020630525.1 Saprospiraceae bacterium | reverse complement strand
TTTCTATATACTTTTACATCACAAGTTTATTATCATATGAAAAACTATAATGAAGCCTTTAATAAAGCTTATTCAACCTTAAATGCAGCGCAAAAAGCGGCCGTAGATACCATTGACGGTCCAGTAATGGTGGTGGCAGGACCTGGAACAGGCAAAACACAATTACTCGCTGCAAGAATTGGAAAAATTCTAAAAGAAACCGATACCCAACCTCAAAATATCCTCTGTCTAACCTTTACAGATGCAGGGGCGATAGCCATGAGAAAGCGATTATTAGAATTTATAGGACCAACTGCTTACAATGTTAGCATCTACACATACCACGGATTTGCAAACCAAATCATACAAGACAACATAGAGAATTTTGGCGGATATCTCGAACTAACCAAATTGTCAGATCTAGAAGAGATAGATGTGTACATAAGGATTATTGACGCATTCGCGAATGATCATACCCTCAAAAGATTTAAAGGTGATCTCTATTATGAGAAAACCAGATTGAAAAATCTTTTTAAAATAATGAAACAAGAGGGCTGGACACCTGAAATTATAGAAGCAGAAATTGAAAAATCAAAACAATTAATGCTCGAAGATGAAAAATATCGATACAAAAGAAAATACACTAGAAATGGAGTAACCAAACAAGCAGGAGATTTAAAGCAAAATGAAATAGATAAAGAAGTTAAAAAACTAGAAAAACTATCTGCTGGTGCCAATGAATTTTTAAACTATAAAAAAGAACTCGACAGAATTAATAGATACGATTACAACGATATGATCCTCTGGGTAATAGATAAATTTACCAATGACGAAAATCTACTATTAGAATATCAAGAAAAATTTCATTACATCCTTGTGGATGAATATCAAGACACCAATGGAAGCCAAAACAACCTCATCTATAAACTGGCAGATTATTGGGCAGAACCAAACCTATTTGTAGTAGGCGATGATGACCAAAGCATATATAGATTTCAAGGTGCTAACATGGACAACATTGTGGAGTTTAAAGAAAAATACAATCCCACCATCGTAATCCTAGATAGAAACTATCGTTCTGGACAAGCCATCCTAGACAAGTCAACAGAACTCATAGAAAACAACAACGAACGACTTGTCGCAACAGATCCTAACTTAACTAAAATATTGTTAGAAAGCCGAGAAACAAAATCTCCAGGAAAAATAAATTTTATAGAATATACCAATACTGTTCATGAAGAGAAAGGAATCATTGACCAAATAATCCAATTACAAAAAGAAAATTTTCCACTTAACGAAGTAGCCATTATCTATAGAAAACATAGCGATGTAACCGATATCATTAAGTACCTACAGATAAATGGAATACCACTTAATGTTAAACAAAAAGTCAATGTATTAGAATTACCCATCATTAAACAATTGGTATCCGTTCTTAACTATATCAATGCAGAAAATCAAAGACCATTTTCTGGAGATCACAATCTTTTCGAAATTTTACACTTTAGTTTTTTTGAAATTTCACCAAGAGAAATCGGAAAAATAAGCATTGCCCTATATAAGTCAGATCTCAAGTGGAGAGATGCCATCTCCAGTTTAGAATGGTTGACTAATAATAAGATCACCAATCCAGAAAGCATCATAAAAGTAAGCGAGAATATAGAGCGTTGGATCAGCGACGTACGTAACGTAACCATTCAGACGCTTATAGAAAAAATACTTACTGAAAGTACATTACTAGATGATGTACTTACTAAAAGTTCGCATTCGACTTTCTTAATTCAAGCAGTAAATACCTTTTTTGAATACATTAAAAACGAAGCAACCAATAATCCAAAGTTATCACTTCTTAACGTTGTAGAAATCATAGAAAAACTAGAATCAAATGGACTGAAAATTCCATTCAACAAAATTACACACTCCAAAGAAGGTATAAACTTCATCACAGCACACTCTGCCAAAGGGTTAGAATTTGACAAAGTATTTATTATCAGAGCAACAGACAAGAACTGGGCACAAATAAACAATAACCGAGGAGCGTATGCGATGCCAGAGAGTTTAGTGCCTGCATCAGAAAAAAGTGACATCGAGGATGATAGAAGATTGTTTTTTGTCGCAATGACAAGAGCTAAAAACGAATTAAACATCAGCTACTCTGCCAGTACAACCGAAGGAAAAGCCTTAACCGCATCAAGATTCATTACAGAGATTAATGATAATCAAGAGAATATTATCAAACAAAACATTGAAGACGATGAACTAATAAAATATACAGCTGACCTACTCAGTTTCCAAAAAGGAACAGTAAAACTCATAGATAATGATTTAATAGACAAAGTATTGATTGATTATAAAATGAGTGTTACGCATTTAAATAAATACATTAAATGTCCAATCTCATTTTACTACGAAGCAATCCTAAGAGTTCCTCAAGCTAGAACAGCACACCTTGGTTACGGTAATGCCATCCACAGTTCATTAGAAAAACTATTTGAAACAATTAAAAATTCTCCGACTATGCAAGTGCCAGTCTACGAGGTTTTTGAAAAAATGTATAAAGAGAGTCTAGAATACTTTAGACAACACTTTACCAAAAAAGAATTTGACAACTATTTACAGCATGGTAAAAATATATTAAAATTATACTACGATGCCAACCATACATCATGGTCTACACCAAGAAAATACGAACTAGAATATCCAGTGAATAATGTAGAGTTCCGAGGAATACCCATAAAAGGAAATATCGATAAAATAGTATATCATGATGACCATTTTTATGTAGTTGATTATAAAACGGGGAAATATAGTCCTCCAAAATTGGCAGCAGCTGACTTAGAAAAAGAAAAAGAAGGTGGAGATTATTGGAGGCAGATAATATTCTATAAAATGCTCATTGACGCAGATCCAAAATTTAATCAATCAATGCAATATGGGAAGATTGACTTTGTAGAACCCGACGACAAAAACAACTATAAGTATAAAGACATAACGCCAACAGTAGAAGATATAGAAATAGTAGCCGACCAATTAAAAACTGCGTATGAAAGCATCAATAATCATGAATTTAGTGAAGGGTGTGGAGAAAAAAATTGTCGTTGGTGTAACTTAGTTTCTAATCATTTAAATCCTATGCAATAGATGATACATAAAATTATAGACCTATTAATCATCCTAATTTTTGGTTCTTGCATATTTTTTAAGTTATCAGATTCCACTCCGATACTTTGGGTATTGGCTTTTTTACCCATAATCATTGTTGCAACTTGTAGTTTATTTGATAAGGAAGCAAAGGTGCTTTTGGGTATCTATATGCTCGCATTACTTATTTTTATAAGTAGATATGTTCCTGATTTTTTTGACTGGATACAATCTGGATTCCCTCCATTTTTTGGCATCAATAATGGCATAAACGCGGAAAGAATGCAAGAGTTTTGGAGTTTAATACTCAGTCTTTTAGCGACCATCTGGTACTATAACAGATTTAAAGAAAAAGAATCTTAAAATATTCTCCATATATATATAATAGATATTCAATGACTTATGTTTAATTTTACAGCATAAGAATTAAAATATTACTCCCATTAGTACTTAATTGATTTTTTTAACGTCAAAAGATTAGAATTTAACAATGATGAATATTCTATTTACTCAAAAAATTAAACTTTTCCTTTTCGGAGTAATTTGTATTTCGATACTTGGAGCTTGCACTGAAGACGATAGCGTTGCTCCAGAAATCACGATAAGTTCTCCAGTAGAAGCCGAAGAATTTACCATTACAGATGAAATACTCTTAGTAGGAAGAGCAACAGATAATGAGGGATTATCAAACTTACAAATTGTTAGTGATCTTGGCTTAAATGAGACCATTACACAATTTGATGATCCACAAGATTTTTTATTTAATATCAATATCACCTTAGATGAAAATACGGCAGCAGGTGATTACACTTTAGAAATAATAGCAACAGACGACGCTGCAAATTCCCAAAGCAAATCGATAGGCGTAAAGATTGTTGAATAAAACATATTAGTTAAACCTATTTATCAAATTATTTAAAACGGAAAATTATGTTGAAAGAATTTAAGGAATTTATCATGTCAGGCAATGTTGTAGATTTTGCAGTTGCAGTAATCTTAGCTGGCGCAGTAGGACTTATGGTAAACTCATTTGTGAGTGATGTAGTAATGCCTGTTGTGGGTTACTTTGCAGGAGGAATGGACTTCTCGGATCTTAGATATGTTTTAGAACCTGCATCTGTTGCAGCTGATGGAACTGAAGTAAAAGAAGTTGCGGTAAGATGGGGAGCATGGTTAAATACAATCATGAATTTAATCATCGTTGGTTTTGTAATGTTTATGATCGTTAAGTCATACAACAAAGCAACTAAGAGAAATACAGAAGAAGAACCAGCTGGTCCTACTTCAGAAGAATTATTGGCAGAAATTAGAGATGCGCTTAAGAAGTAAGCATTACTAAATAATATTTATGAAAGGCTGTTTGAA
>JAHDBF010000048.1:0-10095 GCA_020630525.1 Saprospiraceae bacterium | reverse complement strand
ATTTGTCAAATATCTTACATTTAACAACACAACTTTAAGCTATTCCATCAAGTTATTTAAATGTATAAGTTCAAGACCCTCTGTAGAATACATATTCAATACCCACCTATATTTTTATAACTTATATAACTAATAACCTTTTAGTAATGAAAAACCACTTAATTTTCTTGCTGCTTCTATGCAGCCTACTCTCCTGTAAATCTGATTCTGATGACATCACTTTTGATACTTCAAAAGAAGACTTTATTGCTTTACTAGAACTCAGAAACAATCGTCAAAACCTAATTTCCGCAATCAACCAAAATGCCAACAATTATGAATTAATCTATGAAAAGGACAAGCCCATCACTATCCCTGCATCATGCATTTCTTCAATACAAGAAAATCCTGATGACTGGAACACCACATTTATTTTTACAGACAACAACCAAATAACTGTAAAATCTATAGGCAATCCAGTTGAGATTGATTCTGACAACATCAATGTTGATCCATATGGATATGCACCATTAACTGCAGAATTAAAATTTACCACTCCAGTAAATTGCAAAGTAAACATCACCATCAAAGGACAAGACGGTACAGCTTCTGATATCTCCAATGATTTTAATAACTTCGGAACAGAACATTGTATTCCCGTTTTGGGACTTTATCCCAATTACAATAATACTGTTGAGATCACATTCACCGACAACGATGGTAATGAACGTATACAACAATCCGTTAATATTGAAACCAGTTTAGATCCACTCGAATTTGATATTGAAATTCTAAAAAATAATCTTCCAGAAAACGATCAAGCATTGTTTTTTGATACTAACGATGCATTGGGATTTGATAAATTCGGTAAGATACGATATGTAAATACATTGGCTAGTTATAGCGCGAATCACAGAGATAAATACCTTTTTAGAAAAACCAAAAACAATAAGTTATTGATCGCTCATCTGAAATATAATTTGACTACAATTTGGTTTTTTAATTTATTGGGAGAATTAGAAGAAGAGATTATTGTTCCGACGACCTTACATCATGATTTTCGAGTATTGGAAAATGGAGATATCCTCTGCCCAATGAAATCTGCAGATGGCTTATTTGATGGAATAGCAGTTATTGACCGAAGTTCTGGAGAAATTGTAAAACAGTTTAATCTACTAGAAATATTTGATCCAGAAAGACCACATTGGGGAGTAAACGAAGGAGATTGGTTACACATTAATTGCGCATATATTGATCCAGCAGACGATAACTTAGTGGTTTCCGTGAGACACCAAGATTTGGTTACAAAGATAGATTATCAAACTCAAGAAATCATTTGGATGCTTGGCCCTAACGACAATTGGAGTGATGAATACCAGCCTTTTTTATTTACTCCAACAAATTTTGATCATTCAGAATGGAACTGGGGACAACATGCACCTCTTACTTTACCAAACGGAAACATACTACTATTTAACAATGGCAATTACAGAACTTATGATGATGGAGCCATTGAAAGAACATATACTAATGCCGTTGAATTCGAATTAAATCATATTGATAAAACAGTGTCGCTTGTATGGGAATATGGAAAAGACAGAAACTTAGTAAATACAGGAGTTGGTGATGTAGATTATATTGAAAGCACACAAAATAGGATTATTGGTTTCAGTAAAAATAGTGCTGATCTCTCTACTCCACTCGTTATCGAGTTGGATAGTGATGACAATGTGATGTTTGAAGCAAGATATGGATTTAATGAACCGAGGTATAGAGTTGAAAAAATCTCTTTATATTAGAATTAAAAAAAAGAATAAAAAAATAGGCTTTGCTGAAAACAGCAAAGCCTATTCAATATATCTTCAGATTCAAATATCCTATAAAGCGTTAACCATTTTAGTCAACTTTCCTTTAAGGTTTGAAGCTTTGTTTTTATGCCAAGTATTCTTCTTAGCTAATTTATCTATCATACTAACAACCTTAGGCAAAAACTTTACAGCTTCAGCCTTATCTTCCATTTCTCTCAATTTTGCAATTGCAGTTCTGGCAGATTTTTTATAGTATCTATTCCTTAGACGCTTTACTGCATCTTGTCTAATTCTTTTGTCTGACGATTTATGGTTTGCCATGTTAAATTTGTTTAATCGGGCTGCAAATGTAAAACTTTTTTCGCTAGGAAACTTAATATTTTACAATTATGATTGAAATATTGTACATTTTTTTACTTAATAACATTAGAATTCAAACAAAATAATCTAAATATACCCTACTTTTGGTACGGTTTTGCTATTGATTCATATCAGTATTAATATTTACAATAAATAAGCGTAATGAAAGATTACTCCCATGTGATGAATGCTCATCCTAGTTTTATTGATGAGAAATATAAAGCATATAAAGAAAATAGAGAAAATGTCGATGAAGCATGGCGTGTTTTCTTTGATGGATTCGAGTTTGGTGCTACAGAATTAGACAATGGTCATGTGGCTTCTGCATCACCAGCTTCTGGTGGAGAAATTGACAAAGAACTAAATGTATTATCGCTAATTGATGGATTTAGACACAGAGGTCATTTATTATCCACTACCAATCCGATCAGAAATAGAAGAGACAGAAAACCTTTTCTTGATATTAATGATTACAAACTTGATCAATCAGATCTAAACAAAAAGTTTAGGGCAGCAAAAGAGATTGGAATCTCTGGTACACTGAGTGAAATTATCGCAAGATTAGAAAAAATCTATGCTGGAAATATTGGATTCGAATATAGCCACATTCAGAATAGAGAAAAAAGAACTTGGTTAAGAGATAGAATCGAAAACAGAGACCTAAATGACGACTTTGGTCATACGATTGAAAAGAAAAAAAGAATCTTAGAAAAACTCAATGGCGCTGTAATCTTTGAAAAATTCTTGCATACCAAATATGTAGGTCAAAAAAGATTTTCACTCGAAGGTGGAGAGACAACCATTGCAGCATTAGATGCAATTATTAACGAAGCAGTTTCTAAAGATGTAGAAGAAGTTGTCATCGGAATGGCACACAGAGGAAGACTTAATGTATTGGCGAATATAATGGGTAAAACCTATGAAAATATATTTACCGAATTCGAAGGAAAAACAGACCCTAATTTGAGTTTCGGAGATGGCGATGTAAAATACCACTTAGGGTTTTCTTCTCAAGTAAAATCTCCTGATGGAAAAACAGTCAACCTCAAACTAGTTCCAAACCCATCGCACTTAGAAGCTGTAAACACTGTTGTAGAAGGATTTGCCCGAGCGAAAGCGGACATACTTTACAAAAGTGATTACGATAAGATATTACCAATCTTAATCCATGGTGACGCAGCCATCGCAGGTCAAGGTATCGTTTACGAAACGGTACAGATGAGCCAACTGGATGGTTACTACACAGGTGGAACGATGCACTTTGTGATTAACAATCAAGTAGGGTTTACTACTGACTTTGAAGATGCAAGGTCTTCAACTTATTGTACGGGCGTTGCCTCATTGGTACAAGCTCCAGTTTTTCATGTAAATGGTGATGATCCTGATGCGGTAATATTTGCAGTAGAATTGGCTATTGATTACCGACAAAAGTTTAATACCGATGTCTTTATAGATATGGTTTGTTATAGAAAGCATGGACATAACGAAGGTGATGACCCAAAATTCACACAACCAGAAATGTATGAATTTATCAAGGTACATCCAGATCCACGTACTATATACACGGAAAAGCTGGTAAAACAAGGTGATGTATCTAAGGATTTAGCAGAAAAATTAGAAAAAGATTTTTGGTCTGTACTACAAGATAGACTTAATCTTGTAAAAGAGAAGCCATTACCATATGAGTATCAAAAGTCAGAATTGGCTTGGCAAAAAACACGTAAAAAAGCAACAGCAGAAGATTTTGACCAATCTCCTATTACGGGAATAGACGCAAAACAAGTCGATCATATCTTAAAACACCTAATAACTTTACCAGAAGGATTAAGACCATTGTCTAAAATGACTAGATTAATGAAATCTAAAGTTAAGATGGTGGAAGAGAATAAACTTAACTGGGGTTTTGGAGAATTGATGGCTTATGCTTCTATCTTAATCCAAGGTAAAGATGTTAGAATAAGTGGTCAAGATGTAAAGAGGGGAACATTCTCCCATAGACACGTTATCCTCCGAGATGCAGAGGATTTTTCAGAATACAATACACTTGATGGCATTGCAAAAGATCAAGGAAAGTTCAGAATTTTCAATAGTTTACTTTCAGAATTTGGTGTATTGGGATTTGAGTATGGATACTCATTAGCAACTCCAGACACTCTAGTACTTTGGGAGGCACAGTTTGGCGATTTTTACAACGGTGCGCAGACAATGGTAGATCAGTTTATCACTGCTGGAGAAAGTAAATGGCAACGTATGAGTGGATTGGTTATGTTATTGCCACATGGTTATGAAGGTCAAGGACCAGAACACTCTAGTGCAAGAGTCGAACGGTTCTTACAACAATGTGCAGAGTACAATATCATTGTAGCGAATATCACCACGCCTGCAAATCTATTCCATGCTTTTAGAAGACAGTTGGCTTTTCCATTTAGAAAACCATTAATCATTACTTCGCCAAAATCTATTTTGAGACACCCAATGGCAGTTTCTCAGAAAGAAGAATTTGTAGGAGATACTAGATTCCAGGAAGTTATTATAGATAAAGACGCTCCAGCCAAAGCAAAAAAATTAATACTTTGTTCCGGAAAAATCTACTATGATTTATTGGCAAAAAAACAAGAATTAAAATCTAAGGATACCGTAATCGTAAGATTAGAACAACTATATCCATATCCAGAAAAACAAGTAAATGCCATCTTAGAAAAGTATAGCAGTGCAGAAAAAATCTGGGTTCAAGAAGAGCCATCTAATATGGGATACTGGTCTTACCTGATGAGATATTGGAGAAATTTGGATATCGAATTAATATCTAGAAAAACAAGCGCATCTCCTGCAACAGGATTTAAGAAAGTACATGACAAGCAACAAGCAGAATTGGTGGAAAAAGCTTTCGGATAGTCTACAATTTTAAAAAATTAACATAAAAAAGATCGAACTTAGTAGTTGCTAAGTTCGATCTTTTTTTTGTACTAATGTTTACATACATCTATTCTTCCCAACCACAAATCCCAAACAATTCCAATGCAAATTATTGCCATGTCCATCTAAAGGTTCGTCAACAACGATATCCTCTTTCCATGCTAAAATTTCAAAACCAATTTTTTCTAAAAGAATTGCTATCTGACTCGGAGGGTAATATAGTTTCCAGTGAGCTGCATTATCAAAATTTAATGGTGTAACGACTATAAGTTTTCCTCCTGCGTTTAATACCCTAAACATTTCTGTCAATCCTTTTTCTGGATCTGCTAACCGATCAATCAAGAAACTACTCAATATCAAATCTTGACTATTATCATCAAAAGGTAAGTTTTCCGCTTTCGCTAATCCAAAATTTAGGTTACTAATTTTCTTGCCAATTACTGTTTCTACTCCCAAACCTCTCTTAGATAAATCAATGGTTATTTCTTTGCCATCTACCCAATACTCTTTGGCACGTTTTAGCATTTGGTAACTATAATCTATACCCCAACAATTCGATTTTGGATATTTTTGTGCCAACGATGCAATCCACCTACCTACTCCACAACCCAATTCTAAAATATTATTTTCTCTCTCTAATGGGTAATGCTTTTCAGCAAAATCTATTACTGATTGGAATGGATATTTATACCAAAATTCATCAGCCAAATGCAAAGCAGATTGACGAATGACCATTTCATCATATCGCTCGTAAACATCTTTTTGAAATTCAGATTCGGTCTTATCATGAAAGAATGGAATCCCTTTCCTCGTACGATAAACAGTCATCTATTTTAATAAAACAATCTACTATTCTGCAAACTTATCTTCATAGAGTATTGCACTAGTATATTCCTTATTAAATACTTTTTTGATGATGTCAAATGCGGTAATCGTACCTTTAAATTCATTGTCAGAAGCAACAACAGGTATGGTTTTAAAACGCCCATCTGCAAAAAGTTCTGCTGCGGTACCGATCTTATCAGATGGCTCTAGCTTTACCAACTTTGTATTCATCACATCTTTGACTGTAAGACCTTCTACGGTTGTTCTGTTTTCATATTGCCTCCACATATCGTATGTTGTCAATATTCCAACAATTTTACCGTTTTCAATTACAGGCAATTGTTGAATTCCCTGAGCAAGCATTTCATGCGATAATTCTCTTAAGTTTCTTGTCGGATCAGTAACAACTGGACTTGGATTCATTATAGTCCTGACTTCTAGATTCATCATAGTAATTGGTTTTAGTATTTAAAAATGCTTGAAAACTTATTGAATATATATAATTGAATTTTCTATAAATCTGTATTGTAAGATAAGAAAAAATATTGAACCACACTTCATACCTAGATTTTCAAATCAAAATTGGATTGCATTTATATCAATTTTGTTCAAAATCTTATATGCATTATGAATATAAATGCTGAAAATAAAAGAATAAGCTTATGGCGTGTATTTCATTATAATTATATTAATTCCACATTTTATGGAAAGTTAATATAGTTTTCTTTTAGTTCATTTTATGTTTTTCAATATATTCTGATGGGCTAAGACCTTCCTTCTTTTTGAATAATCTTGAAAAATATTGTGGATATTCAAATCCCAATTCGTAAGCAACTTCTGATATACTTTTATTCGGATTTAAAAGAATATTCTTGGCTTCATTGATTAGATATAATTGTAAATGCTCTGTTGTACTTTTTCCTGTTTCTATTTTTAGTGTATCGCTTAAATACCGTTGAGAAACGGATAATTTACTTGCTATCAGTTCAATTTTTGGAATGCCTTTATCTTGTAATTGTCCTGAATCAAAATAGATTTCTAATTCCGAATTAAATTTTTCCAGTAAATTATTAGACATTTCTTTACGATGTAGAAATTGCCTTTCATAAAAGCGATTGGTATATTTTAGCAAAGTACTCAATTGAGAGATAATGATGTCTTTGCTGAATTCATCTTGATTACTGTGATATTCCAACTCAATATTTTCTACGATGGATTCCATTAATTTTTCTTCCTTTGGCGATAGATGCAATGCTTCATTCGCAGCGTAAGAAAAGAATCCATATTTTTTTATTTGATTCGCTAAATCTGTTCCTTTAATAAAGTCTTCGTGAAAGTTAATAGAGAAACCTTTTTGTTGGAAAACCGCGCTTTTATCCCATTGTAATACTTGTCTAGGTGCAAGACAGATTAATGTTCCATTGGTGAAATCATACTTGGTACGTCCATAGTTTAAATCTCCTTTTATTATTTTTTTTAAACTGATCGTATAACAATCATTTATTATTGGAGAAGAACTTTCTTTGGGGCAAGGAAGAAAATTATTTCCTTTAGCATACATTACACTGAACATCGGATGCTCAGGACGTGGCAACTTAAGATAATCAAAATAAGAAGATAGTGTTTTAAAATGTTGCATAACCTATTTTATATTTTCAATCAACGTATTGTTCACTAACGAAATCAATGATCCATTTTTGAGTTTGTTCCTTTTGTTGATTTGTTGCATTCATAAAAGCATGATCAACACCATCCAAAATATGAAATTCGCAATTAATATTCATTGAATCCATTTTCTCTTTTAATTCTATAGATTGTGAGATGGGGACAATCCTATCTTCATTTCCATGAATAATTAGTGTATTTGGTATTTCTTTATTTATATAACTCGTTGGAGAATACTGCTTCGCAAATTCATTTGCTTTTTCAGCATCTTTTTCTGAATCAAATCCAAAAAGATATTGATTAATATCAAAATAAGCCTGCATAGAATTTGGCATTCCTGCTGTGCTTACTTTTATCCTATTACGAATACCTTTTAAATCAACATAGAGTTTATTCAGGTCTGAAGGTGGATAAATGCCAACGACATAATTTAAGGTAACATTGTTTGATTCAGTAAATTTCTCTATGCTTGCATAAGCAGTCATCAAAGCTAAATGTCCACCTGCGGATTCTCCAATAACACCTATATTATCTAAGTCAAAATTATACGTGGATGCATTTTTTTCAACCCACGAAATGACATCAAAAGCATCTGCTATACAATTTGGAAAAGGAGAGATTTTAAAACTTGCCAAGGTATATTCTGGACTAATAATGGCATAACCATTTTCCCTCAAGATATTAAATGCTTCATGAAATCGATTGTTGTTTACCGTTATTTTATTACCGCCGACCCATGCTCCACCATGATAATAAATCAGCACTGGACGTTTAGTAAACACATCTTTTGTTGGCTCATATATATCTAATTTTAGATCATCTTTATATGCTAGATTTAAATCTATTTCTCCATGTAATATTGGTGCATCAGTCCTTTTAAAAAAAGAATAAATTACTACTGGAATAATTATCAGTAAAAATAATATGAATAATAAAGTTCTTTTCATCTATTAAATGGAAGAAAACTATTTACTTAAATTTATAGATTTTTGAATTAAAAGTAGGCTATTTTGTTTTAACCGATTTCAATTGTTGGTTATAATCGTAGATTCTTGAATGGGCGTTTCCATCTATTAATAAAATAACTACCAACATTGCTATAATTGAAATCATACTAGCTCGCCATACAGGTTTATCAACAAATAATATAACGACAGAACAAATAATGATAATAATCGGAATGCCTCTAAATACAACATTGCGATATTCCTTTAATGTCGCTTCAGTTCTAGTAATTTCAGATTCCACGAATTCTGTTGCATTATCCTGATAATCTTTTGGAAAGTTTGTCAATCTTGATTTGTTATTGAAAAACAAACCTAATCCAATAATAACAAGTAAAGAACCTACTACTAATAACGGTATGATATATGCTCTTGCCATTTCTGTTTTACCCAAGTGCCAAAATCCCAAACTCGCGATCATAAATCCTATCCCAAAAAGAACGAAAAACGGCGTAGAAAATAGTTCTGCTTTTACCCATTCGGTTGCTGATCTTAGTATTTCCATTTATAAATTATTTTAGTTTATTAGTAATTGATGTTCTGATTTTTGTTATATCCTAATCGTCTAAATATTCCACTTAATATTGGTCGCTTCTTCTGATATTTGCCAAAGCTTTTTTGAAACTTCTTTATCTTTTGCATGTGGCTCTAGCTTATGTGGGCCGACAGGACCAACCCAATTATTTCTTCCAGTGGGACCATAGAATTCTTTCTGATCCAAATCATTTTCAGTGGCACACATCAATTGTGGGTATGCACCATTCTCAGCAGGTTGAGTCAAAGGAGATAATTTCATCAAACCAAAAATAACCTTCATTGCAAAACTACCACTAGTCGATATTAGCGAAGTCCTTGACGAACCAGGATGGCAAGCATATGCTTTAACGTTAGTAGTTCCTGACTTTGCTAATCTATCTTGTAATTCATAAATTGACATAATCTGAGCCAATTTACTTTGGCTATAAGCATTGTTAGGTGTATAATCTTTATCCCAATTTAAGTCATCAAACTTAATCGTTTTTATCCCCATATCATAGCCCATACTACCTACGGTTACAATTCTTCCGTTGGATTTTTTAATCAGTGAAAATAGCAATCCTTGTAAAGTAAAATGGCCAAAGTAATTTACTCCCATTTGGCTTTCCCATCCGTCGACAGTGAGTGTTCTTTTAGGTACTTGAGCTATGGCTGCATTACAAATTAGTGCATCGATTTGAGTAACGGTTTTTAATACCTCGTTTGCCGCTTTTTTTACTGATGCTTGTTCAGATAAATCCATTTGTATTGATGATACATTTATGTTGTTTCCTAACGCTTTTTTAAAGTTTGCAATGGCGTTATCTGATTTTTTAGGATTACGATTCAGCATGACAACAGTTGCTCCTTTTGAGAGTAATATTTTGGCGGCTTCATATCCTGTGCCGCTGGTTGTTCCGGTGATGACAAATGTTTTATCTTGTAAATTCCCAATTCTATCAGGAGTCCAGCCTTTTTTACCAAATGGATTTGTTTTCATTTTTAATATTTGTTGGGTATAA
>JAHDBF010000047.1 GCA_020630525.1 Saprospiraceae bacterium | reverse complement strand
ATAAAAACCCTACGTGATTTCAAAAAAGATTGATTATACTTTTTGAAATTTAATTTAGTCTTGAGATCACTATAGAATTAGCAAACGAAATTTTAGTTTTGAGTTATGGAATTAGAGATTAATAAATTTGGAGGTGCTTCATTAAGCGATGCCGATAATTTTAGAAATGTTGCCAAGATTATATCGAATAATTTATCGTCAAAATCTATTATTGTTGCTTCGGCACTGGGTAAAACTACTAATGCTTTGGAAAAAGTAGTGACTGCTCACTTTGAAAATAACTTTGATATTGCCCAATCGTTAGCTTCAGAAATTAAGCTAAAGCACTACGAAATTATTGATCAATTGTTTTCTATTGATAAAGCACCTGAAGTCAAAAATGAAATAAATGATGTTTTTGTAGAATTGGAATGGTTTATTGAAGATGAGCCAGAAGAAAATTACAATTATAACTATGATCAAATTGTCTGTGTCGGTGAGTTGTGCTCCACAAAAATTCTTTACAATTTATTGCTTGATCACAAGCTAAATGTATGTTATTTGGATGTTAGAGATGTTTTTGTTAGTAGTAATGATTATCGAAATGCTCAGTTGCATTGGGAAGAATCTTCCATCCGGATTCAGAAAACAATTAGTCAATTAATTGAAAAATATGACTTTATTGTAACTCAAGGATACATAGCTGCAACGACTGAAAACTTTACCACGACGCTTGGGAGAGAAGGATCTGATTATACTGCAGCAATTTTTGCTTCTTGTACAAATGCTAAGAAGATAACGGTATGGAAGGATGTATTGGGTGTGTACAATTGTGATCCCAATATTTATGGCGATGCTAAAATAATTTCAAAAATAAATTATGACGAAGTATTAACGATGTGTTACTACGGTGCAAAAATCATCCATCCTAAAACTATAATCCCAATAAAAAGTAAACAGATACCTCTCAATGTTAGAAGTTTTAATGACTTAAAAAATCAAGGAACAATCATCTCAAAAGAAATTCCAAAGGATTCGATTTCAAATATTAAGGTTATAGAAAAACAAAACTTTTTTGTCAGAGTTGCAAATAAGCAAGGTGGATTAATCACAGAGTCCCAACTTAGTTTCCTTTTTGCTACCCTTAATGAATTCGACCTTGTTGTTAGAATGTTTCGTTCTTCAGCATTAGAATTAATCTGTTGTATACACGATCCGTTATATCAAATGAATCATTGCCAAGAAAAACTTAATGCTATATTTAATATTTCAGAATGTAAAGAAGTAAATTTACTAACACTACGAAATTATAATATAGCCGAGATTAGCACATTAATTCAAAATGAAGATGTTTTGTTTGAATCTTCTGTTGACAACAATTTGCAATATGTATTGGCTAAGGATAGTATTAATTAATCTCACTAATCAACTTGTCGAATATTCTTTTTACTTGAGAATCACCAAAACCATAGATCGCCTCTCGCTTACAAAATTCTCTAAATATAATTCCAAAATCTTTGGTATCTAACTCTTCAATTATATTCAACAAAGTCAATGCTGGCTTTCCTTTAAAACCTTCTTTTGGAATTCGATCAACATGTGCCAATACTGCTGGAAGTAAAAATGGGTATTCTTCTTTTAATTTTAATGCACAATTTATCAAGGAATCTGTGTCACCTTTTTTATAGTGTTTCCAAAGCGCCGCAAATGAATTTATTTTTGAAATAGAAATCCTTTTTTTATAACATAATAGCAATTCGTCATCGGTCAAATGTCCAAAGCTATATCTGCTTTTTTCCAATGGTCGCACTAAGAAAATTTGACCTACTTTGTTTGATTGTGCAATTAGATAAGTAACAAACCAAAAATTTACTTGACAAAATAAATCATCTTCAAACCAAAGATTGATTTCTGTATTTTCTGGTAAAGATTGGATTTTTCTAAATTCAGGAATAACGTGATCTTCATACATTGTTTTGCTAACGTCAGGGTAGCTGTTTGCCAAAAACTTCATCCTATTTTGAAACAGTTCCTCTAAATTAGAACCTTGTAAATTGCCTTCTATAAAACATTCTCGGATGACAATTACTCCGTTAGAAAGACTTTGCGGAAAACGCTCTTTTAACGCATCTCCATTAAGTATATGAACTTGATTTTCCACAATTAAAATTCTGGACAAAAACCATCATCGTTGTAGTAATTGCCTAAAAACCTAAATGATAATTCGAAGTTGTTTAAACCAGCCGAACCACTAAAAGTATGATTCATATCAATGTCATAACTCAGTCCAACTACAAAACTTCCAAGCTGAATGCCGACCAATGGACTTATCGCATATAGCCCAAAACCATCTGTGTTTTCAACCATAGAAACCCATGCGCCAGCATAAATCGCTTTTCTAAATCCTTTTAAATGGTGGCGATAATTCGTACCCAATCTGATTTGGGTATTTGCGCCTTGTTTTTGGTAGACGACTCTAGGTTGGATTGCGCCATATTCAGAAATCTGTTGATCGATACTAAGATGGACAACATACCTCAGAGGGTAGGAGACATTAGCATTAATGGCTGGATTTAAATTTGATTCTGCATTATAAAATGAAACATTCGGAGTGGTGACATGATGTAAGGCTAATCCACTATACAGAGCGGTTTTTTTTGTCGGTTTAACAGTGTAATTTAATCCTATTGAAAGGTCAAAAACTCCAAAGTTATTTGGCGGTAACTCTTCAGCACTTTGCAGGTCAAAAGCATTTATATTATTGAATTCATCACCAAAATCCAAAGCATCATAATTAATGTTTTTTTGAAAAACACCAATCTGGGCACCTATTCCCAAATATTGATTTGTTGCCTTATTTAACAATTTGTGATAGGCAGTACTTATAGATACTTGAGAAGTGTTCAGCTCTATCCCGTTGACTTTATCACTTAAGAAAAATAAACTTATCCCAGCAACATCCTTTTTACTATGATCTTTGGTTGCCAATTCAAATTTGACTTCTCCACCGACAGCAACAGTCGTCGCATTGTTGTCTACTGAACTATGCCATTGATCTCTATACACCATTCCTACTCGATATGAACCATCTATTGTACCAGAAAGTGCTGGATTAAGTTGATATGGCACTGCATAAAACTGTGTAAAAGATACATCTTGAGCAAAAAGCGTTAAATTCGCAAAAGAAAAAGTAATTAAAATAGGGAGTAAAACGTTTATGATTCTCATATAACTATAAATCTGGTAATTAAACAGTGTTAGCTGCCTATCTATTGTTAATTTTACATACAAAGAGACAAATATATTGATACTTTCCCAAGGAATCGAATACGGCATATGTAAAGTTAGTATATCTCCCATGAGGAGGGCTGCTGACGATAGGTCTGAAATGGTCTCCCAGCTTCTTTTTGGTGAAAAAGTAGAGATTTATCGGAAGAAAGGAAGAAATTGGCTTAAGGTGTTAAATCATTTTGACAATTATGTTGGCTGGGTTGATAAAAAGCAGATTCAAATTATTTCAGAAAAAGAGTATAGGTCTCTCCAAGATTGCTCAGTGCATGCATTGGATTGGGTAAATCCCGCTATTGGAGAGCAAAAAACAATTCCATTGGCTGCAGGAGCGGAATTAAATAAATTTGATGGCTTAACCTTTAAAAATCCTTTAGGAAGATTTCAATATAATGGCGAAATTGTAGATGCTACTCAAGTGTTTAAGACAGGAGAAATGGTTGAGAAAATCGCTCGTCAGTATCTTCATGCACCATATTTGTGGGGAGGCAGATCTCCACTTGGGATTGACTGCTCAGGTTTTACTCAATTGGTGTTTAAATTTTTGGGTTATAAGTTACCTAGAGATGCTTCCCAGCAAGTAGAAAAGGGCAGGGTTGTTGATTTTAATATAGAAGCAAAAATTGGCGATCTTGCTTTTTTTGTAAATAAAGAGTTTAAAGTAATCCATGTTGGGATTATGATTAACGATTCCCAGATTATTCACGCATCTGGATGTGTACGTATAGATACACTAGATCACCAAGGAATATTTAACCATGAGATTAAAAGATATACCCATACACTAAGAATCATTAAGCGAATTTTACCAGAATCGGCTATTGAAAATACTAGCGCTGAATCTTAGGAAAGCTTTATCATTATGATTATTTCTTAATTCTCCAAATTTAATTTCTAGAATTTTGCTTATCCAGATTACATAAATCCGACTTCTTTCATCCAATCGTCGTTGTATAGTTTTCCGACATATCTACTTCCATGATCGTGGAATATGACTACCACAACGTCAGTTGGTTTCAATTGCTCCTTCATTTGCAGTAGTCCAGCGACAGCGGAGCCAGCACTATAACCCAATAATAATCCTTCTTCTTTTGCAAGCTTTCTAGCCATTATGGCACCATCTTTATCTGTAACTTTCTCGAAGTGATCAATGATATCAAAGTCAATGTTTTTAGGAATAATATCTTCTCCGATGCCTTCTGTGATGTATGAGTAAATTTCAGATTCGTCAATTTCTCTAGTTTCGTGGTACTTTTTCAAAGCGGATCCATAGGTATCTATTCCCCAAATTTTTATATCGGGGTTTTGCTCTTTGAGGTATTTTCCTGTTCCAGAGATGGTTCCTCCAGTTCCTACACCAACCACAAGGTGCGTGATTTTTCCTTCTGTTTGTTCCCAGATTTCAGGACCAGTACTTTCATAATGACCAAGTCTATTCGCAAGGTTGTCATATTGATTACACCAAAAAGAATTTGGCGTTTCTTTACTTAGCTTTTCGGCAACAGAATAATAAGAATCTGGGTGATCTGCAGGGACATTGGTAGGGCAGATAATGACTTCCGCTCCTAATGCTTTGAGAATGTCTGCCTTTTCTTTGGATTGTTTATCTGTCGTTGTAAAAATACACTTATAACCTTTTACACATGCGCCAAGTGCCAATCCCATCCCAGTATTTCCTGAAGTACATTCTATAATCGTTCCGCCTGGTTTAATTTTTCCTTCAGCTTCTGCTACTTCAAGCATTTTTAGGGCCATTCTATCCTTAATACTGTGTCCTGGATTAAAGGTTTCTACCTTTCCTAATACAAGTGCAGGGATGTTTTCAACGGTTTTATTAAGCTTGATTAGCGGTGTATTACCTACCGTTTCGAGTATATTATTATAGTACATATTCTGTCATTTAGGCTGCAAATATATACTTATATGTATTAATTAACGACTATAAACCATCTCGACTTGAAGTCTGGAATCTAATGCTCCTATTTTTTTTGCTACAGCAGGCGATAAGACTATATCAATGTCTTTTTTGAAAGCATCTTTTGGAATATTTCCCACTACAGTAGCTATTGCAGTTTGTCCAGTAATTGCATTTCTGATTTCAATTGATGTATTTACAACGGCATCTTTGTGAAGTACCATTAATGTTTGGTAATCAGCACCTCCTTTGTCCCAAAAAGCAATACCTTTTTTCTTGATTTGACTATATTTTGTTGTAGTTTCATTTGAAATTAATGCAACTTCTTTTGCATTATCATTGGTTTCTGTTACCAATTCTCCATTATTGAGCAGATGACTGTTGCCTTTAGAATCGATAACTACCTCACCTTTATAGGACATACTTTCAATAGATGAAGGATTATTTTTTGCCGGTAATTGGGCGATAGATTCAACATTTCTTGATTCTAATTTTATCGTTTTAAATGGATAATAGCCAATGATCAATTCTTGGCCGAGATCTAATCCAAAACCTTGTAATTTATTTCGCATAACCAATGATTCTACTTCTTGATTAAAATACACTTTAGCGATTCTATATAAGGTTTCTTGCTTCTTAACTTTATAATAGATCGGTAATTCATTGTCTTTTGGATTTAGCTCAGTATTAATCTGATCTGTGTTAAATGGAATTACTAATGAGGTATTTAATGTAAGATTTTGAGAATCCGCAATATTGTTAATTTCGATGACTTCCTGAACGGATGCATTGTATCTTTTACAAATAGTGTACAATGTTTCATCAATTGATATCGAATGATAAAAATAGGCTTGTCCAGACTCGTCAAGCTGAATAACTTTCTTTTGAGACTCAGTAAAATTGCTTGTAGAAGACATACCTTGAGAAACCACATTCAAAGTAGTAATTATGCAAATAAAAAGAATGAAAAATCGATTAAAGGTCATGGTTTTGTGGATTATGAATAAATTTACAATCAAGACACTAAATAATTAAGTGCTAAATTAAATTTATCACAAATATATTAATAAAATTTGTAATATGATAACCCTTGAAAACTAAAGTTTTATTAAGAAAAAACTAAAAATATCAGCGATTATTCCTGCCCGATACGAATCTTCTAGATTCCCAAAGAAAATGTTGGCATTAGTGAATGGTGTTCCATTAATAAAGCATGTATATGAGCGTGTAAGAAGTTTGGGTGTTTTTGACCATGTTTTTGTAGCCACAGATCACTTTGAAATTCAAAAATTATTCTCCAATGAAGAGGTTGTTTTAACAAAAGAAGACCACCATTCTGGTACTTCTAGAATTATTGAAGCCGTAAATACATTGAATATTACTTTTGATTATATGGTAAATATTCAAGGTGATGAAGCATTAATCTCTGAAAAACAATTACTGCCGTTGATAAATATATTGTCAAAAGATAATCCAACGATTGCATCTTTGATGACATTAAATAATAAAATTGAGGAATTTAAAAACCCAAACTGTGTGAAGCTTGTATGTGATAAAGATGATAATGCACTATATTTTTCGAGAGCAGGTATTCCATTTTTACGAGATAATAATTTTGATAGTTTTTACCAACATTTAGGTGTCTATGCTTTTAAATCCGAGGTTTTAGGAAAGCTACAATCTATATCCAATTCTGCATTGGAACAAAAAGAAAAATTAGAACAATTAAGTTGGTTGTATGCTGGTTATAAGATTAAAATGGTTGAAGTACCTGGTAACTTGATCGGGGTAGATACACCAAATGACCTAGAAAAAGTAAATCAAATTATCAAAGGACATCACCTGTAAAAGAAAGTGGCAACAGCACCTTAGCACTTTCTAAATGATAAATTTCCTCTGTTTCTCCTTTTAGATAAATTTCAATCGGGGCAGATTGCTTGTCTTCAAATTCTGAGATTACTTGCCTACAAGCACCACATGGACTTACTGGTGATTGGATTGCTTTCTCAGGATTTTTAGCAATGATTACTAATTTTTCAATTTTCTTTCTTGGGTCAATTGCACCAGCACTATACAGGGCTACTCGCTCGGCACACATGCATAATGGATAAGAGGCATTTTCTTGGTTACATCCTTTATGAATTGTTCCATCTTCAAGACTTAATGCTGCTGCTACTTGAAAGTTTGAGTAAGGAGCATAAGCAACACTTAGCATTGTTTCTGCAACAGCAAATAGCTTTTTAATTTCTTCAGATAACTCTGATAGTGTATAAACCTTATATTTTTGTATTATTTCTACCGTTTTCATATTGCTGGAATATTTATAATGCAAATAGCATTCCGAATTGTTTAAATATTTATAATCGACACCCAACCTTTGCATTAACTTAGACGATCATTATTATAACTAGTATCAAGTTAAAATGAAAAACAGCACTTTATTATGCATAGCAACTTTGCTATTAATAATTATTTCACAGAAAATTATAGCACAAGAATATTACACCATCAGCGGATATATTACAAACGCAGAAAGTGGTGAAAGTCTTATTTCTGCCAATGTTTTCGACGGTAAAACGAAATCTGGAACGGTTTCCAATTTATATGGATTCTACAGTGTAACCTTACCTAAGGATTCTGTTTATTTGAGTATTTCTTACATAGGCTTTGAAGCCCAAAGTTTGGCATTATATCTAGACAAAGATATTGACCTGAACATATCTCTAAGCAATGCAAATACTTTTGATGTTGTTGAAATTACTGCGGCAAGTAGTACCGATTCCAATATCGAAGAGTCGACACAGATGAGTACCGTTGTTGTCCCTATTCAACAAATTAAAAAAATGCCTGCCTTACTTGGCGAAGTGGACGTACTAAAGTCATTACAATTATTACCGGGTGTTCAATCTGGTGGAGAAGGGCAGTCTGGTCTGTACGTACGAGGTGGCAGCCCTGATCAGAATTTAATATTGTTAGATGGTGTACCAGTATATAATGTAAATCATCTATTTGGTTTCTTTTCTGTATTTAATGCAGATGCCATTAAAGATGTAAAATTAACAAAAGGTGGATTCCCAGCTAGATATGGAGGTAGGCTTTCTTCTGTACTAGAAATAAATATGAAAGAAGGAAATAATCAAAAAATATCAGGCGCAGGATCTATAGGACTAATCTCTTCTAAGTTATCTTTAGAAGGGCCAATCATAAAGAATAAAGCCAGTTTTATAGTGACTGGAAGAAGAACATACATTGATCTAATTGCAAGGCCATTTGTGAAAAGAAGTTTTGAAAGGGAAGGACTTAAAGGCAATACAGGATATTACTTCTATGACTTAAATGCCAAAGTAAATTATAAAATATCAGACAATGACAGATTGTACTTAAGTGCTTATTCTGGAGATGATAGATTTTATGCAAATACTGAAACTAATGATAGCGATACAGATATAGAAAAACTAGAAACCAACCTTGGTTGGGGAAACTTTACTTCCGCTTTTCGATGGAATCATAAATGGAGCAACAAATTATTTAGTAACCTTACAGCAACCTATAGTAAATATAAGTTTAGTACTTTAGTCGGTTCAGGATATGAAGAATTTGAACAAGGTGAGTTAGTCAATAAAGATTTTTATAAGGCAGACTATTCTTCTGGAATTAATGATATTGCTTTAAAATATGATTTTGACTTTATCCCAAAACCAAATCATTATGTAAAATTTGGAGCTCAAGCCATTAGGCATAGTTTTAATCCAGGTATTTTTAATCTGAAAATTGAAAGTATATACGAAGGTGAAACAGAGTTTGAATTAGATACCTTATTGGGTCAATCTACTGTTAAAGCGCTTGAGTATAATGCGTTTATTGAAGATGATTTTAAAATTTCCGAATCCACAAAGATTAATTTTGGTGTGCATGCATCAGGTTTTTCTTTAGACAATACAGATTACTTTTCTGTTCAACCGAGAATCTCCATAAGACAATTATTGGCAAACAAAATGGCTTTAAAAGCAAGTTTCTCCACAATGCGTCAATATGTTCAGTTTCTAACTAATGAAGGTCTAGGATTACCCACAGACTTATGGCTACCGACCACTGAGCGTGTCCTTCCGCAAGACTCTTGGCAAGCAGCAGCAGGAATTGCAAAAAACTTAGGTTCAGGATATGAGCTAAGTGTAGAGGCATATTATAAATGGATGAAAAATATCATCTCCTACAAAGAGGGCGCGTCGTTTTTTAGTTTAAATCCATGGGAAGATTTAGTAACGCAAGGTGATGGACGCTCGTATGGCTTAGAGGTGTTTTTACAAAAGAAGAAAGGGAAGTTTACAGGATGGTTAGGTTATACACTTTCAAAATCGGAACGTAGATTTGAGGACAAAAATTTAGGCGATTGGTACCCATTTAAATATGATCGAACGCATGACGTATCCGTTGTAGGAGTGTATGAGCTAAGTGATAAAATTAACCTTTCAGCAACTTGGGTTTATGGAACAGGAAATGCAGTTACTTTGGCTAATTCAAGTGCTTCATTTACAACCAACGGTGGTGATTTTTTTAGTTGGTATGATTACTTTAATGAACGGAATAACTTCAGATATAATGCATATCACCGATTGGATGTTAATGTAGATTTTATAAAAAATCGGGGTAACTTTAAAAGGGTTTGGTCAATAGGTGTCTACAATGCGTACAGTAGAAATAACCCTTTTTACCTTAATCCAGAAAATGAAAATGTAGTAAATTCCGAAGGTGTAGAAGAGCGCAAAACTGTTTTGAAACAATATAGTTTATTCCCAATTATTCCATCAATTTCTTATAGATTTGAATTTTAATATTATGAAAAATATAGTTTACTCATGTTTGGTATTTATGGTTTTGCTTAGCTGTGAAGAGACATTTGTCAAAACTTTAGATGTTCCTGATTTGGATTATCAAGAAAGATTGGTGTTTCAATCTAATTTTAAAAGCGGTCAAGATACAATAGTTGCATACTTATCACGTACAAGGTATGCGCTTGATAAAACTCAACCAAGAGATCCAGTTGATGACGGTAATATAAGGTTATATAAAGATCAACTTCTTATTGCAGAGGCAACCGCTGGAATGAATGGAGAGTATGTATTACCGAATGTAGATATATCCTTAGGAAACTACAATATAGAAGTGTTCCAAAGTGAATTTTCTGAAGAATTAAAAGCAGAAACAACAATCCCAGAATATGTGCTGCCAAATTCTATTGAATATCGAGAAGATGGCGGTATAGGACCTGACTTTGAAGAGAGTGTTAGTTTACTGAGAGTAAATTTTAATGATCCACCAGGAGAAAATAATTATTACAAGTTTTCGCTATTGCCTATAAATAACCCTATCGTGATGGATACCTTTATTAATCAGCAGGATACATTTATTTACGAAAGAGAAAAATATAATATATACCTCTCCTCAAATGAAATAAGTGCAATAGAGTCAAGAGGGTACATTATTATTGATGATGAAGCTTTTGATGGGCAAAATCATACCACGGACATTGTTTTTGAATTGTATAATAACAGTGATGAAGATACTGATATCAATGACTTTAAGTTAGACTGGGCAGTACTTTCTGAAGATCAATTCCAATTTGAAAAAAGATTATCCATATATCGTGACACTGATGATTTTGGACCTTTTGCAGAACCAGTGTCAATTTATTCTAATGTTGAAAATGGTATTGGTATCTTTGCAGGACAAAATCAAAAATTGCTTGATATCGAATAATAAACATATATTTCTTATAGGTGGATCACCAAGTACTGGAAGCTCCTTATTGAGACAATTGGTCAATCGTCACCCTAGCATTTATTGTGCACCGGAAACCCAATTATTTTGTAAAGAAGAATTATATGTAAATTGGAAAAAAAACAAACACCGTATACACCTACCGTCACTCTTTGGCTTGAAGTCTATTGGGAGGCATCCTTTTATCGGTTTTGACTTTTCTGAATTAACTCAAAAAATCGATTTACATGCAATCGTCGATAATGCGGATAGTTATAGCCAATTTGTGTTTTCAATGTTTAATACATTAAATAGCACTGCGAATACTAAAGCAATCGGAGAAAAAACACCAGCAAATGTTTTACTCTTTAGCCAATTTTTAAAAACTTTTAAATCTGGAAAAACAATCCATATTGTAAGGAATCCTTATGATGTAGTAGCTTCTCTTCTGGCTCGTGGGATCGGATTATTAGAATCATGTTTGCGCTATTTATTGCATACTTATTCTGGATTAGCGTTAAGGAATAACCAAAGCAATCTCGAAATACGCTATGAAGATTTGATAGTAGACTCAGAGAAAACTTTACAAATTATTTGTGCTTTTTTATCGTTACCATTTTCTCAAAAAATGCTTGATGTCACAAAAATAAAATCTACTAGCGTAACAAAGCTTCCAGGATGGAATCATGATGAAACCGAAGCAATTGGAGATAAAAGCATCCATCGTTATAAAGAATTAGATGCGTCACTATTATCAAAAATTCATTACTATTTATCGCACATAAGGATTAAAGGTATTGATTTAGATTTTGATGTTTTATGCAACCATTATAATTACAATCAATGGATAGTTTCTAAAGATTACTCGAGCGAATTGGCAAAGGACTTATCTAGAGATAAATTGAGTCAAGCGTTTAAAAATTCAAATTATAGTTACTTTAATTATCCTTTTTATGCAGAATAATTTACTAGATAAAGTAAAAGATGCATTCACTCATGAGTTAAATAATATAGCAAAGAATGAAGTGTTTAGTCTTACTGAAATTTGGTGGGAAGATAAAGGGAAATTGATAAAAAACAATTTTGAAGAAATTCTAAAGATCGATTTAATGAAGCTCAAAAGTGGAGCGCCTATTCAGTACGTTACAAATAGGGCACCATTCTATGGAAAGATGTTTTATGTGAATGAAAACGTATTAATTCCTCGTCCTGAGACAGAAGAATTGGTGTATTGGATAGCGCAAGATTTTAAATATAATTCTGGAGTTCAATCAGTTATAGACATAGGAACAGGAAGTGGAATTATTCCTATAATACTTAAAGATCTTTTCCCTAGCTGGATAATCAATGGGATCGATAAATCTAAAATTGCGCTGGAAGTAGCACAAAAAAATGCTGATTCGTTTAATGAGGAAATTTTATTTAAAAGAGTAGATTTTTTGGATAGCCAGGAGCGAGATGGCCTTTCCAAATATAACATCATCGTAAGTAATCCTCCATATATTGATTATTCCGAGCAAAAATTAATGTCTACTTCTGTATTAGATTACGAACCGCACATGGCATTGTTTGTAGAAGACCCTTTAATTTTTTATAAAGAGATTCTTTCTTTTAGTAAGGAACATTTAGTGGAAAACGGATCTATATATTTAGAATTAAATGAGTATCGAACGGAGGAGGTATACGCCATGTATGCCGAGCATTATAGGTACGTAGAAATAAAAAATGATCTGCAAGGAAAAAAACGAATGCTGCGCGCTAACCACCAGATTTCTTGATGTCTTTTATGCCTAGACTTTGCAAGTGCTCAATGATTTTGTCTCTTTTATCGCCTTGTATAATGATCTCGTTTCCTTTTACAGCGCCACCGACACCGCACTTGGCTTTTAATTCTTTAGCTAAGATTTTCATTCTATCAGGAGATATTTTTAAGTCTCTTACTATCGAAGCGACTTTGCCTCCACGACCTTTTTTTTCGATATGAACTCTAGCAGTTAATGTATTCCAATTCAATTTTTCAACGTTTTCTTCTTCAATATCTGGAGCATTTTCTGGATTGCCCAGCTTTATAAAATCATCCCAAGATAGATTATTTCCTTTATTCTTAGACATTGATTTATTGTGTTAGGTTTTATATTAAATATCAATTTTCTATCAAATCAAATAACAATAACCCTAAGTCAGCAATTCCTTTTTCAGAATTTCGGAATACAACAATTGCTGTATCGTTAGATTTATTGAAGCCACAAAATACAGAATGTCCATTAGCACTTCCTGTAAAAACGTGGATATTTTTTTTCTTCTCTTTCATAATGTACCAAGGTGCAGAAAAGTACAACTCATTTTTACGTGATTTTCTATATGAAGTTTCTAGTTTTAATTCTGATTTACAAAATTCTAATAACTCAAATGGAGTGGAGTAGAGCCCTTCGCTCGCGCGATGACTTAAGTAATTTTCTGGCTTGACGATATGCTCTTTTTTATCATAACCAATAACGAATTTATCTTTATCTAAATTACATAAACTTTCTGTTGGAGAATGCATCTTCATTAATTCACAAAGCGTTTTTCCTGTTATATTCTCTAGTACAATTTCCAATATGCCATAGTTCAGATGACTGTAATTAAAATCATTATTGTGTTTATAAAGATAAGCATATTTGTTCAACTGATTAATTATCATGGGTTTTGTGATTTTCGCATATGGATTACCGTCATCTCCGATCAATTGGCCAATGAAATATAAATTTTTATCCAAGCCCGAGGTATGATTCATCAATTGACCAATACTTATATCCGCATATGTATTGTCCAAATTTAGGTATTTACTCAGCTTTTCTTCGCTACTTATATTGTAATCAGTGAGTATCTTTTTTGTTAATCTATAGGTAAAAATTTTGGATACACCGCCAATGCTAAATTGACTAATGCTGTCAAGTAATGTCTTTCCGATTGAGTAGTAGTAAGTTTGGTTTTCAACATATATTCCTACAATAATAGCTTCTTCATTGGCTAAAGAAATGTTGGTGTCATAGTGAATGATGGTTTCTGTTTCTCCTATTAAGTTTTCAATAATTTCTTTTCGATCATATTGACTAAAACATATGCTAGTACTTAGGAATGGGAGAATGAATAAAAGTATTTTGATTTTCATTTGAATCTAAAGAATAAATTTACCAAAATAAAAAAGACCCAATCAAAGTTGAAAAGGTCTTTTTTATTAAATCTTAAATTAGATTTTAAAGTACAGGTTCTTTGTTTTCTATGAATTTTTTACCATTCCATTTTCCCAACCATTCTACTTTTTTTCCTAATTTCATATAGCTTTTGAATGTATCTTCTGCCTCTTTTTGCTCAGATCTGTTAATTGTGACATTTTGGTGTCCACTTTGAACATTAAAATAAAATTTCCCCTCTGCAAAATCAAATTTTTTCGTACTTCTTCTTCCCATTGTATAGAGTTTAATTTAAAAATACAGACCTAAATAGAATAAATTGATAGGCATAATCATTTTTATTGTATGATTGCAGGTTAAACTTTTTCTATCTACATCCGATAAATTAACGGGCTATTATGTAAAAAAGTTGCACAATTCTCCAATAATATCCATTTTTATCGATTTATCGCATTTTTGCGGTCGGTATAACAATGGCTTGTATGACTTATTTTATTCCTCATTCTTGTATACAACACCATGACGCATTACAAATTTTACAGATTTCAATTGCGCGATATCTTCAGTTGGATCTGAATCTACAGCAATAATATCAGCATATTTACCCACCTTGATACTGCCATATTCATCCGTAATATTCAATAAATCGGCAGCACTCATTGTAGCAGCATATATAGCTTCATAAGCTGGCATTCCTGCTTCCACCATGTAACCAAACTCGTCAGCATTGTCTCCATGAAAAGAAACACCACTATCCGTTCCAAAAGCTATTTTAACGCCTTTTTTATATGCAGCGGCAAAGGTTGCTTGTATTTTGGGACTAACTGCTAATATTTTTGGAATAATAATTTTGGGATAATAACCAGGTTTTTCAGCCATCTTAGCGGTAAATTTTCCAGCAGAAATAGTCGGTACTAAATATGTTCCATTTTCGATCATTAAGTCCATTACTTCTTCATTCATATATGTACCATGTTCGATGCTATGTATGCCACCAATAACAGCACGTTTCATTCCCTCGACACCATGTGCATGTGCAGCAGTGATCATACCATAGTCTTTTGCCGCAGCGACAACAGCTTTTATTTCTTCGACGGTAAATTGTGGTCCTGAGCCATCTTTTGCCAAACTAAGTACGCCGCCAGTTGCAGTTATTTTGATAACATCAGCGCCGTTTTTATATCTCTGCCTGACAGCTTTATACGCATCTTCAACACTATTGATGACA
This sequence comes from Saprospiraceae bacterium, assembly GCA_020630525.1. Classification (GTDB taxonomy): domain Bacteria; phylum Bacteroidota; class Bacteroidia; order Chitinophagales; family Saprospiraceae; genus JAHDBF01. The sequence goes on along the minus strand of JAHDBF010000047.1, from coordinate 8,378 downwards.
CCTTCTGCTGGACCAGGATCGCCCTTTAATTCATCACGCATTCCATTGGTTGGATCTGCATGACCTCCAGTAGTTGCCAGTGATTTTTCGCTAGTAAATATTTTTGGTCCTTTAATGAATCCTTGATTTATTGCATTTCTTAAGGAAACATTTACACCCGATCCTCCTAAATCTCTTACAATGGTAAATCCCGCCATTAGTGTACGTTCACAATATTGAGTTGCTCTTAATGCTACATCTGCTTCTTCTTTAGTAAACCTCTCTAAGTAGCGGTTTGGACTAGATTGAGACTCTATATGTACATGCATATCCATCAGTCCTGGGATAACAACTTTATCTTTTAAGTCTATAGTTTTAATGGTGTCATTTTCGTCAGAATATCCATTTTTTATATCTATGATTTTATCATTTTCAACAACAATTGTTACTTCTGTCAATGGATTTTTGTCTTCCATCGTGTAAACTTTTCCACAATGAATGTGGCTGATTTGTGCTATTGTATTTTTACTAAATAGAAATAAAATTAAAGTTGATAAGAAAATATATTTTTTCATAGTTGTACATTTATATATCCAATATAGTGACAACATTCTATTTTGTTAAACGATTGACTACTTTATTTATTGATTATAAAACCATTTCCAGTGAATAGGATTTTTACTTTATATGTCGTTTTACTGTTTTTTTCTTGCAGTAATCAAGCAAATAAATCTACAGTGCAAAAAGATGTGCCTAGGTATTATCATCAATGGAAAAACGATAGAATAGAAAACCTAACTGCTCCTTTTGGATGGTTGAGTATTGTACAATTAATATGGTTTAAAAATGAAATCTTGACGATTGGAAATCAAGATGAACATGACATAAAAATCAAAAGTGACAATGTATCGAGTCTTGGAAGCTTTGAATTAAAAGGAGATAATATTTTATTTTTAAATTCAGAGTCTAATCCATTTTATAACAATGATAAGATTATGGACTCAATGAATATTCCTACTGGTGAAAATTATAAAAAGGAAAGCATTAGCTATAATTCATTTCAAATAAATACGATCAAACGAGGCAGTAAAATTGGTTTGAGAATTAGAGATAGTTTGTCTCTTAAAAGGAAAAATTTTAAAGGAATTAATTACTTTGATTACAATCCAGAGTTTATGTTTACAGCCAAAATCACTTATCCTGATAAGAATGAGATGTTATCATTTTCTAATAAATTGGACCAACAATTGTCAGAACCAATTTTGGCAAAGCTAACATTTGAATACAATCAACAATCACATACGCTGTCCGTTACAGATGCTGGTGATGGGAATTGGTTTGTGGTATTTGGTGATTTGACAAATGGGGTGTCTACTTATGGTGGCGGTCGATTTTTATATATTAAAAATCAGAAAGGAAAACCAGAAGTAAACTTGGATTTTAATCTGGCAGAGAATCCGCCATGTTACTTTACCGATTTTGCAACTTGCCCACTACCTTCAAAAGCCAATACTTTTAATATTGAAATTCTTGCTGGCGAGAAAGCTGACCAACATTAATCAAAATAAACGAGCAAAGCATGACAGATTTATTATCAAAATATGTAAAACAAAGTATCCTGTGTTGGGTAGCAACTGCAGACTCTTCTGGTCAACCCAATGTCTCTCCTAAAGAAGTATTTGATGTCTGGGAAGAAAATGCATTAATAATTGCAAATATTGCATCGCCACAAACCGTTAACAATATACGTCAAAACGAAAAAGTTTGTATTAGCCTCATTGATGTTTTTCTCCAAAAAGGAATTCAGCTAAAAGGAGTAGCTAATATTATTGAAAATTCAGACGATCGTTTCTCTCAAATAAAGGAGAAATTACACAAGCAAACTAATGGGAAGTTTCCATTTGTTTCCGCCACTTTATTTATTATTCAATCCTATAAAGAAATATTAGCACCAAGCTATTTGCTCTATCCAGAAACTTCTGAATTGGACCAGATCGCTACAGCTAGACGACAATACAACGATGTAAAAAGAAGCTAGTCTCTACGTAATCTTAGATTAATCATACTATAATTTATTTCCATCAATACGTTCATGTAATTGATCTCTATAACTCTTTCCGATTGGAATGTGTTTTACCTTACCATCAACGACCAATTCTACCACATTTCCCATAATGGCTTTTATATGATCCAAGTTAATTATATAACTCCGATGTATGCGCATAAAAATATCTTTTGGCAATTTCTCATCCAAGCTTTTCATAGTTTGCAGAGTGATGATTCTATTTTTATCTTTTTTTATAATCACATAATCTTTTAATCCTTCTATATAAAAAATCTCTTTGTACTGGACCTTTAGTAGTTTTTTGTCTGCTTTTACAAAAAAGAATTCATCATCATCGCTCTTCGGTTCTTTTCGTACTGACAACATTTCTGAAGCTCGATTAATTGCTTTAAGAAACCGATCCATCGGAATAGGTTTTACTAAGTAATCAATGGCCTCTAATTCAAACCCTTCAACAGCAAATTCTGGGTATGCCGTAGAAAATATAACCAATGGAGGATTGTTTAACGATTTAATAAAATCGATGCCTGTAATTTGCGGCATTTGAATATCGCAAATAATAAGGTCTATATTTTCAGACTTTAAAATTTTATTTGCTTCGATCGCATTTTCGCAGGAAGCTACTAATTCTACCTCATCCAATTGATTAATGTATGTCTGTAATATTTCTAAAGCCAATGGCTCATCATCAACAATAACTGTTCTTATCATAATTTTAATTTAGTCTTAGATTTAAATCAACTTTGTATAGATTTTCATTTTCAACAATATCTAATTCGTGTTTATTAGAATATAGTAATTCTAGCCTTCGGCGAATATTGATTAAGCCAATTCCTCCAGATTTCTTTTTGCTGATTTCTCTTTTGTGATCTGCTTTGCTATTTTCTATGTGCAGTTGCACACCTTCTTCTTGTATATTTAAACTGATGTCAACGTATCCACCCTTTAGGTGATTATTCATTCCATGTTTAAAACTATTTTCTATAAATGGTATAAATATTAAAGGGGCAATCTTTAATCCATTTGCTTCGATTCCACTTACAGATAATTTTATCTTAAAATCATCTCTTTGTCTAATCCTTTCTAATTCTAGGTAATTTTCAATGTACTTGATTTCATTGGCAAGTAGTACCTGACGTTCATTGCATTCATATAACATGTAACGCATCATTTCTGAAAGCCGCAGTACCATCTCAGGTGCATCATCTGATTTCTTTAAAGTTAATGCATAAAGATTATTTAAGGTATTGAAAAGAAAATGGGGGTTTATCTGAGATTTAAGAAAATTTAATTCAGATTGCAACTGTTGTCTTTGTAAATCTTTTTTGTCTCGATCATGTTGTACCCAATCTTGGGTAATTTTAAATGCACTAGAGACTGCGCCCACAAAAAATAATTCAAATAAAAATAAATCTTGATTATTCAAAAGTGAAAGATGAATGTCTGGATATTTTAAATACAAAAAATAAAACGCAAATGTTTTTAATGGTGTCAATATGATGGTCCATAAGACCAAAGCGAACATATACAAAAGCCATTTTCTTTTTTTTAGAAATGATGGTATGAGCACAAACCAATTGACATACACTACCAATGCAAAGAAAAATGTGGTAATAATAGATTTACTTAAATTAATGAGTAAAGAAGCTTGTGTTCTATCAATTAAAAATAGAAATACAGTTAACAATGCCCAGAATAACAAGTGGAGGTACTTGTCTTCTTCAATAATATCAATAACTTTATTTGTTTCCGCTTGATTAGTCAAACCTTCTTGATCTTAGATTTATTGATTCTAATTTCGTAAATATTTGCAATTTCCTCATTTTTTATAGACCAATCCTCTTATTAATCTCATCAACATTTTATATTCTAGGAATTCAGATTAAATATTCTTAAGATAAAGTCTATTTTTGAGGGCATAATTAGGCATAAATGTAGGTCGAAAATGCATTTCTTTGCGTAATTTTTATCCGTTTGTAGTGAATTGCTCAACATATTTGGTATTTGTGTATTTTACTATAATAGTTTAATTGAATAAATCTGTAAATGAGTTATAAAAAAACAGAAGAGTATAGCCTTGAAACCACTGAAGAAATTGCAGAAATGTATCAAAGTATGCTTGGATTACTCGGTGAAGATGCCCAAAGGGAAGGATTATTAAAGACCCCTGAAAGGGCTTCTAAAGCAATGCAATTCCTTACTCAAGGTTACGATCAAGATCCAGAAGCAATCATAAAAGGAGCGATTTTTCATGAATCTTATGATGAAATGGTTATTGTAAAAGACATCGAAGTATATTCGCTTTGTGAACATCATTTGCTGCCATTTTATGGGAAGGCACATGTTGCATATATTCCAAATGGCAAAATTGTCGGATTAAGTAAAATCCCTCGAGTAGTAGAAGTATTTGCGAGAAGACTTCAGGTCCAAGAGAGACTCACACAAGAGATATTAAATTGTATTGATAAGGCATTGAGTCCGCTTGGTGTTGCAGTAATTATAGAAGCATCGCATATGTGTATGATGATGCGAGGAGTACAAAAACAAAACTCATCAACAACCTCCTCAGCGTTTACAGGTGCTTTTGAAAGTGTAGAGACAAGAACAGAATTTTTAAACTTAGTATCTAGTAATCTTAAATAAATGAGAGCAATAGTTTTTCCAGGACAAGGTGCCCAATTTGAAGGTATGGGTAAAGAATTGTGTGATGCTAATCCCGAAACTAAAAAGCATTTCGAATTTGCCAACGATGTATTGGGCTTTGACTTGATGAATATTATGTTTAACGGCACAAGTGAGGAGTTACGGCAAACTAAGGTGACACAACCAGCCATATTTTTATATTCTCTAGCTAAGTTCTTTTCTACAACCAATGTTGAAAATGGAGATTTTGTTGCAGGACATTCTTTGGGAGAATTTTCAGCATTAGTTGCCAATGGATGTATTTCATTCAAAGATGGATTATTACTTGTTAAAGAACGTGCATTAGCAATGCAAGATGCTTGTGATATGGTCGATGGTACAATGGCTGCAATTTTAGGCTTAGAGAATCAATTGATCGAAGAAGTATGTGGCAGTATTGATGAAGTGGTAGTTCCTGCTAATTATAATTGTCCAGGTCAATTGGTGATTTCTGGTTCGGAGGCAGGAATAGATAAAGCGATAGAAGTTTTAAAAGAGAAGGGTGCAAGAAGAGCATTAAAGCTACCTGTCGGTGGTGCTTTTCACTCTCCATTAATGTTGCCGGCACAAGAGCGATTGGCTTCTGCAATAGAAAAAATAGAAATCAATGTACCTAAAGTTCCTATAGTACAGAATGTAACCGCGAAAGCGACTTCTGATCCAGAGGAGATAAGAAAGAATATCATCTTGCAATTAAGTTCGCCTGTGAAGTGGGAACAGAGCATGTCTGAGTTTGTCAACTTAGGTATTACAAAACATGTTGAATGTGGTGCAAAAGTCCTAACTGGTTTTATACGAAAATTTGACAGAGCAATAGAAACAGAAATTTTATAATCAATGTCTAGACTTGAAGTTGGTAAAATTTTGATTGCACAACCGTTTATGCTTGATCCTAATTTTAAAAGATCAGTTGTGTATATCACTGACCATACGCCTGATGATGGGAGCGTTGGATTCATCCTCAATAAAACATTAAACATGTCTGTAAATGAATTGATTTCTGACTTTCCAGAATTTGATTGTAAAGTAAATTATGGAGGACCAGTGGGAACAGACACCATTCACTATATCCATGATGTCGGTGAATTGTTAGATGATAGTCGAGAAGTGACAAATGGAATATTCTGGGGCGGAGATTTTGAAAAATTGAAATTTCTTGTTGAAAACGAACTGATACTTCCTAGAAATATAAAATTCTACATCGGATACTCTGGTTGGTCACCAGGACAATTGGCAGAAGAATTATTAACTGGTTCTTGGGTCTTAGATCATGGACATCCAAACTATATTTTTAAAGCTAAAGATCCAATATTGTGGTCAAAAGCACTGGAGAATAAAGGAAATAATTACTCAATAATTGGACAAATTCCCGATACTAACATCTTAAATTAATGTACTATCTACGAAATATAGATTTACGATTTGCAGACCGCATTCTTTTAGAGAATGTTTCTTTTATGATTAACCCAGGAGACAAAATTGGATTAATAGGAAGAAATGGTGCTGGGAAAACTACTTTGTTTAAAATACTTTCTGGCGAATTAATCCCAGATGAAGGAAAAGTAGAATTGCCTAAATCTACAACGGTAGTACAATTAACCCAGTTTTTACCCGAAGATAAAAGCCGCTCCATACTTAAAGAAACGCTATCTGTCTTTAAAGATTATGAAAAGATCAAAGCAAGAATGGATTTTATCGAAAAAGAATTATCCAATGAAAATACCAATCAAGACCTTAATCAATTAGTCATAGAGTTAGGAGAATTACAAGAAAAACAAAATAACTTATATGACTTTAATCCTGAAGCTGAAGCGGAAAAAATATTAAAAGGACTAGGTCTGTCCCAGGAACAACTCAAGCAAAACATCGGTACACTTTCTGGAGGTAAACAAATGCGTGTTGAGATAGCAAAATGCCTGTTACAACGTCCTGATATTCTATTGTTGGATGAACCAACCAATCACCTTGATATTGAATCAATAATTTGGTTTGAAGAATATATTAAAAGTTACCCCAAAGCGATTATTTTAATCAGTCATGATGAAGAGTTCTTAAACAATTGTGTGGATCGAGTTTTACACTTAGAACATAGAAAAGTTACTGATTATAAAGGCACTTATTATAAGTATTTAGCGCAGAAAGAAATCAGTAACGAACAGAATAAATCAGCATTCGAAAATCAACAAAAAGTAATCAAAGAAAAAGAGCGTACCATCACACGATTTATGGCTAAAGCCACAAAAACTAAAATGGCTCAATCCATGCAAAAGCAATTGGACAAAATGGAACGTATAGAATTGTTAGAGCAAGATAATGCTATGATGCATGTCCGATTTCCATATGCAGGAAGAACAGTTAAAGTAGTTGCTGCCGGATCAAATATATCAAAAGCTTATGGTGATAACATTGTGTTGTCAAATGCAAATATTGAAATAGAAAGAGATGAAAAAGTCGCTTTTGTAGGACAGAATGGGATGGGGAAGTCTACTTTGCTCAAAGCACTGCTAGGAGAAATTGATATTGATTCTGGCAATGCAAAAATCGGAGATAATGTAACGGTAGGGTACTACGCTCAGGATCAATCCGATGCATTGGATAGAAATTTGACTGTTCTAGAAACATTAGAAAGGAAAGCACATCCTGATAAATATACGAGCTGCAGGAAGATATTAGGGTCACTTTTATTTAGTGGTGAAGATGTAGAAAAGAAAGTATCTGTGCTTAGTGGTGGAGAAAAAGCTAGATTGGCATTGGCATGTTTAGTAGCAAATCCTTCCAATTTTTTGGTATTTGATGAACCGACGAATCACTTAGACATTCAAGCAAAAAAAATCCTCAAAGATGCCATTATGAGCTTCGAAGGAACGATATTATTGGTAAGTCACGATAGGGGATTTTTAAAAGGATTAAGCAATAGAACAATTGAATTCCGCGAAGGTGAACTCAAAGAGCATTTAGGAGATATTGAATATGTATTGGCAAAAAGAAAAGAAACTGACTTTAGACAATTCTCCGCCGCTGCTACTGAAGAAAAATCAAGTTCGTCTGACAAACCTAAATTGGGTTATAACGAAAGAAAGAAACTCCAAAGAACAGTAACATACTTAGAACGAGATATTAATTCTCTCGAAGAAGAAATTGCCTCGCTCCATAAAGAAATGGAAAATCCAAAATTTTATATGCAATCGGATTCCACGGAAAAAACTAAATTACTCGGAGTAAAGGAAGCCGAACTTTTAGAAAAAATGGAAGCATGGGAAGTGGCAAGTGAAGAATTAGAAGAATAAATTATTGACTATAAATTAGTATTACTTTCGCAATAAATAAACATTATGAAAAAGTCAAAAATTGTTTTAACTGTTTCGTTAGACAATAAAAATTTACCTCAGAAAATAGAGTGGGAGGCAGAAGACAATCCAAATGGAGGAAAACAAGAGGTGAAATCAATGTTTATTTCTCTTTTTGAAAAAGAAACTTTAGACACGTTAAAAATAGATTTGTGGACAAAAGAAATGCAAGTCAATGAAATGGATACATTTATGTATCAAACTTTCAGAGCATTAACTGATACCTACAAAAGGGCAACAAATAATGTTGAGCTTGCTAATGAAATGATGCGTTTTGTTCAATATTTTGGAGAAAAAACTGAAGT
>JAHDBF010000210.1 GCA_020630525.1 Saprospiraceae bacterium | reverse complement strand
TTATGTGGGACAATTAATGCTATAAATTGTATAAGTGAATATTCGCCTATCGTAACCTATCCATAGACTTAACTAGGTTATCATCTTTTTTTACGAATCTATTTCCTAATGCTGCAAATATTATTGCTACAATAGGTAAAAATATACCCATTTCATCATTAAGTTCTGCGGATGCCAACATCGCTTTTCCGCTGTTATAGATCAACATAAAAGAAACCAAAGGCAAAAGAATATTAAATACAATAGTCAATAATCCAATCCTAAGCTGAACAGGTCTGTTCTTAAATAAAAAGATGGCTATAAGTGGGCAGATAATTCCGATAACTGCTAATCCAAGCATGATTGGGTCATCACCGATCTCATATATCTTATCTGATAAATATGGTTCTGTCGCTTTAGTACTTGATGCAAATGGAAGAAAAAATAAACCTCCCGTTGCAAGCGAAGCCAATGCATAAAAAAGCGTTTGTATTCTTTGGATCATGTTTAAAATTTTGGATAAAGAAAAAAAAATCTATTAACAAAGCACATTCTTTGTCTAGAATAATTACCTTTTTGCTCAAATAAAAACCACACTTATCAAACGAATCACAGAAAAAAGCTCTAATTATCGACATTTAGATAAAATGTCAACCTTAGAATTATTGCAAAATATTAATAAGGAAGATAAAACTGTCGCAGAGTCAATAGCAAAGAAATTGTCAAGTATTGAAGCATTGACAAATGCAGTATTCCATCAAATGAAGGCAGGCGGACGATTGTTTTATATTGGTGCAGGCACCAGTGGTCGCTTAGGAATAGTAGATGCTTCTGAATGTCCACCTACCTTTGGTGTAGATCATAATTTGGTTATTGGAATTATCGCGGGAGGTGATGGAGCTATCAGAAAGGCAGTGGAATTTGCAGAAGATAATGGCGATTTGGCTTGGAAAGATTTACAATCTTACGCGGTCAATAGTTCTGATTTTGTCATTGGTATTGCGGCCTCAGGAACAACTCCCTATGTCCTAAATGGACTAAAGACTTGTCAAGAAAATGGAATAAAAACAGGATGTATCTGTTGTAATGAAAACACTCCGATAAGCCGATATGCAGATTTCCCAATTGAGATACTTGTTGGTCCAGAATTCGTTACTGGAAGCACCAGAATGAAATCAGGGACAGCACAGAAGTTGGTGCTTAATATGATTAGTACTTCTGTAATGATAAAACTTGGTCATGTGGTTGATAATCGTATGGTTGATATGCAGTTAAGTAACAACAAGTTGGTAGACAGAGGGACTATAATGGTAGTAGAAAAAACTGGATTGGCGTACGAAGAAGCAAAAAAGTTACTACTTGAAAAGGGTAGTGTAAGAGCAGCAGTTGATGAATTTAATCAAGAAAAATAATATTCTAAAATTCTAGATTTTGCTCTCTCAATCGTTGAGCCTCGAGTGCTTCTATCTGTCTTTCTCTTATCGTTTTGTCAAAAGTATCTCTAGATAAAAAATATTCTTCCGTCTGATCATCATTGGCCCAAGGGTCGACTTTTATTTCATCATTTTCCAAAATTCCCTTAAAGATAAAAGCTACCAAAATACCAACCAATGCACCAAACAAATGACTTTCCCATGACACACCATCTTTAAGTGGAACCAGTCCATAGAAATAGCCATTATTGGCAACCGTAACAACTAAGGCAAGCGTTATAGACTTGATATTCCGCCTAAAAAAACCAGAAAACAAAATAAAACTCATCAATCCGTATACGACACCACTTGCGCCAATATGATACACTGGTCTTGCAAACAACCAAACCATAAAACCTGTCAAAATATAAATGAATATAAAGGCAGGAGCTGCAACTCTCGAATAAAAGAAATATATGATTCCAGTAAGTAGAAAAAATGGAAACGAATTAGAAAAAAGATGCTCCAAATCCCCATGAACCAATGGTGCGGTAAGAATTCCAGGAACGCCATACAACTCTCTAGGGTAGATACCCCAGTGAGAAAAACTGTATCCTGTAAACCAACTTATGATGTGTATCGACCAAAGTAGGAGAATACATAAACAAGCAAATCTTACAGCGCCAAGAAATTTATTGAGCAGCTTATCTTCCATTTAAACGTATTTGCGATACACCAATTTCATTAGTGTTTTTACTTTTTTTAATTTTTCTGGGTCTTGCCAATTTTGGGATTCTACCACATTTTCTGCCAGATAATTTTTTGCCTCTTCAAAATTTGAAAAGCCATTTAATTTTTGCATCGAATCTTCAAAAGCGGCTTGACTGCCTCCGAATAATTCATTTACAGTAAAAATTTTCTCGTTGATACTCATTGATTTTGATATATCTTTGATGGCAGTTACACTCAATTTATCAGATAATTCTTGCCCTATTTCTATTTCCAAAATCGAACTGATTTTTGGATCAATTTTTACTTTTTTTACTTCCTTTACTTCTTGAACAACTTCGACTTTTTCTTCAATAACTTCTTTTACCTCTTCTTTAATAGGTTCTTCTTTTACTGTTGGTAATGTGATTTCTGGGCGATTTAACTCTTTAACGGTAGCTACAGTATCGCCTATAGAATCATAAAAATTGACTACATATGCTTTTAACAATTCTTTCTCATCATCATTGACTTCCCCATCAGAAGTAATCCAATCATAGAATTTATTGAGCTTTGCTAAGTGTTTTGATGCTTTTTCGATGTCCATTTTATTGTTTTAATGTGTATTATATACAAACGAGTAGTACTTGATGTTTTATTCAGAACGAGAATATTAAGGATTAAATATAACTTATGTATTATAATCTTAAAATTTAGATCGACGAATTTCGATTAAACAATTTAAATGTTCATCTTTGATATATAATTAATCTATATGTTTTTAGAACCAAGTTTTAGAGGTCAGCGAAGTGGATGGATCGAAGTGATCTGTGGTTCTATGTTTTCGGGCAAAACTGAAGAATTAATAAGGAGACTTAAGCGTGCTAGAATCGCAAATCAAAAAGTAGAGATATTCAAACCCAAAAAAGATGTCAGGTACGATGAAATGCAAGTAGTTTCTCATGACGAAAATGCCATCATGTCTATCCCTGTGGTATCTAGTCGAGAAATTTATGAGCACGTATTAGATGTGAATGTCATTGGTATTGATGAGGCACAGTTTTTTGATGAAGACATCATCGATGTATGTCAAAAACTGGCTATTCGTGGTAAAAGAATCATCGTTGCTGGATTGGATATGGATTTTAGAGGCAAACCTTTTGGTCCAATGCCAGGCTTATTGGCAATTGCAGAATACATTACTAAAGTACACGCGATTTGTCCACATTGTGGAAACCTTGCAACCCATTCTTATAGATTAACCACAGATGAAGCACAGGTATTGCTTGGCGAAAAAGACAAATACGAACCACGATGCAGGGTTTGCTACGAAATGGGAAATATCTTAAATTTTAGCGAGCGTAAAAAAGAAGTTAGTAATCTATAACTACTTCTCCTTTACTGCCAATTTTTGCCCCGATTACGGTACCTAAAGCAGAAAAACTCAGACAAGTTATCATTACCCAGATCGGATAAGGAATAGCAGTAACAAAACCCACAGAAGCGATCAGCATGACTAATCCTGCAACCAATGCGGTATTAAATTTTTTGTTTTCAGCAATTTTAGAAGCAATAAAAGCACAAAAAAATGAACCTAAAAATATTGAGGCAATGGTGAATACAAATGCCATAGTAGGTAATGCTTGAATGGCTTCTGCAATCTTATCTGGATTGTTCATATTTAAATCAGAAGGTAATGGATATTTTTTTGTTCCCGAAAGCTGAACAATGAAGAATACAAAAGACCCTAAGCCCACACCTCCGATTACAGCCAAAATATTTCTGAACATGATTATTTACTCTTTTTAAGTTGCTCAAAGTTA
>JAHDBF010000046.1:16282-23798 GCA_020630525.1 Saprospiraceae bacterium | reverse complement strand
ACCAATTTTATCCCTTCTGGACCAATGGATATTAATCTTTGGCGATATAAATTACCTATAGATTTTTTAAACATCTTTTTACTTAATCCAAAGGTTTTAAAAATTTCATCGGGTTTTGATTTATCATTAAAAGGCATTGCTCCTCCTGACGCTTTTATTTTTTCTAAAATCTTTGCAGCAGTTGGTTCGATGCTCTGATGTCCGATAGGACTTAAACTGATGTCTAGTTTTCCATCATCACGTACAGGTTTTACATATCCTTTTAATGTATCTCCGATGTTAACATGAGGTGGAATATCACTATTATATATTAGTCCTTTAAACGCATTATTCACGACAACTTTAAACCCTAGTTCAGATCGTTGATAAACCAGCAACGATACTTCAGCTCCAGTCTGTAGCGTACCATCGACATCATCTACCAAATGATGATCTATCTTTGTAGAGCCGATTAATCTTTCCGTCTTTTCATCAACATACATATATACGCAGTAAGATTGTCCAGCGATCATTTCGTGACTCTGATTACTGAAAGGAACAAGCAAATGCTTTTGGACTCCCCAATCCACAAAAGCCCCAATTGAGGTAGTATTAAACACTGTTAGGTAGCCAAATTGTCCTGTGGTTAGTAATGCTTTTTCGGTAGTAGCGACCAGACGCTCTTTGGTATCAAGATAGACAAGAACATTTACTTCGTCACCGATTTTCATTTCATCGGTTACATAATTGTTTGGCAACAATACATCTTCTGGATCATTGGAATCCTCTAAATAAAGTCCAAAATCTGATTCTTCGTAAATACGTAAACGCTGATATTCTCCAATTTTTAACATGGACACAAGCTAAGGAGTATTATTGAAAAATCAATGCAGGTTTTCCTCTAGTTTTTCCTACACAACGTGTAAGTCTTATTTTTTGGTGAATTTATAGGGAACTTTATGCTCATCTCCTTTAATCATTAGGACATAATACCCTCTTGCAAGATCAGAGGTGCTAATATATTTCCCCTTTGCACTTGCCATTTTAGAGCCTGATGCATTATAAATCATTAATTCTGTGATGTTATAATCTGCTGTTACATAAAGAGAGTTTATTTGATCTTTTACCTTTATGTCATGCTTTTTTGCCAATGATTCTTCATTACTCACAAATTCTGACCATTGTTTTTCAAAGTCTTGCTTAAAGATATTAGCAATAGATTGATCTCTGAAAATTATTGTATTTTCATCATTTTTATATCCTCCACTATACGTCCAATTCATAGACCCAGTAATCACTGTAGGATCTGATCCTCCTTCATCAATAACGCCATATTTGTGATGAAAAATAGCATCATGATCGTGTACACTGTAAGGGATATTTTCTTCCTCTAAATCTCCAATAAGCTCTGCAGAACTTTCAGGATCTTCTATGATAATTCTATAATCTTTCATGCTATTAAAATTATCTACAATTACATCTTTGATCTGTTTTCTAGTAAACAGCAGTAATCCACAGAGCAGTTCTTCGTCTGCGTTTTTAATCTCATTTATTACTTTAGAATCTGCTTTATCTGAAGGAGAAAAATATACTTCTGTCGGAACACCACCTACTTTAAAAAAATGTGGTGTATTGTCTTTTTTTTCTGTTCCGAATTTGCTTTTTGTGTAATTAGGTTTCTTTCCATTTCCACCCCACATTTCATTGAATTCGATGGTATATGCTTGTGCAATAGATTTATCTTCTATAACTACAATGTGGTTTGGATCATGAAATATTTGTCCAGTGGTAAAGTTGGTAGCGCCAGTAAGTACAGTTGCTTTTTGCATATCCTTTGCATCTGCGATTAAAATCTTGTTGTGCATAATGCCATTTTCTGGAGCATCAAACAATATTTCAAAAGGAACAGGATCACTTAAAGCATAGTTGTTTTGTTGCTTGTCAGCGATAAAACGAACCCTAACTCCTCTTTCATGGGCTTTAACCAATGATTTTACAAATATTTTACGATTGGTATTATAGGCAAAAACATCTAATGTGCTTTTAGCATTATTAATTACTGCTAAAATTTCCTTTTCAATGGCTTTACCATCATATCCGTTGGCATAAGAACCATCAGAAAAACTTTTATTGGCGTCTTTATTGAAGACAATACTTATCTCTCCAGTAGATTCTGACTCTGTAACCACCACAAAGGTTTGGCTCTTTTTATTACCTGAGATTGTGAGGTTGTAAAGTTCTGCCGGTTTTAATCCATTAAAATAAATGTCATGGATACCTTTCTTATGTGTTGATTTGAAATTATGTGTGATTTTCTTTGAATAATATTCGCTTAATTCTATATCTACATTATCATCCAATTCAAAGCGCACTTTTAGATTTTCTTGTCCAATATGATATACTTTAAAGTTGTCAACTTTTTGCGCTAACAGAGAAATTGGCAGAAAAAAAAGTATAATGTATTTAATCATATGTGTGTATAACGTCCAAATACCATGCTATTATTGGGATATTCTAATTATAGTTTAATTTTAACGTTCGGTTAAGTTTTTCATTAATGCTAATTTTCAATTGAATATTTATACATGCTATCAAAAGATCTATTCTTAAAATATATTTTACTCCTTTCAATCTCCTTTGTTTTGCAAATTGGGATTTCTCAAGATATTAAGGTAATGAGTTACAATATTTTGACTTTTCCTGAAGAAGGAGGTATAGATAGAACGGATACTTTGGGTAAAATAATTCGATATTACGAACCAGATTTATTCTTTATCCAAGAACTTAAAAGTGAGCAAGGGTTTTTAGATATTTTAGCGGATTTCAATGATTGGAAAGATAATTATGACGGAGGGACATATGTCGATCAAATCTCAAATCCATCCAATTCTTGGAGGCTCCAACAGAATATCATTTTCAACAAAAATCTATTTTCTTTAATTGAAGAAGAAGTAATTGTTACTGATTACAGGGACGTAAATTACTATAAGTTATACTTTAAAGATGGGCAAAAAGGAGATTCTACCTTTTTACACATTTATAATACGCACCTAAAGTCGTCAACAGGAGTCAACAACGAACAATTAAGGCTAGGAATGGCAGAATTTGTAATTGATCACATCAGGAATTTACCGCAGAACAGTAAAATTATGGTGGCTGGAGATTTTAATGTTTATTCCAGCAGTGAGCCTGCCTATCAACACCTACTTAGTGAAAATGCCACAAATCAGCTACATGACCCGATCAATAGACCAGATTGGGCAAACAATGTAATAGGTCATGCCGAAATTTTAACCCAATCTACAAGAGCCAATAGTCCAGGTAATGGTGCTGGTGGTGGTATTGATGATCGTTTTGATTTTGTCTTAATTTCCACAGCAATGAAAGGAAATAGCAATTTATCTTATATCGAAGAAAGTTATCAAGCATTAGGCAATAATGGGACCTGCTACAATCAAAGTTTACTCGATTGTGCTACAGGCAATGAAGTTCCATTTGACATTCTTAGATCTTTACAAAACATGTCTGATCATATACCAGTAGTATTAAGTCTAAATAATCCTTTTGACATCTCCTCATTAGTCGAAGAACATAAATTTGAAATTAATTTATATCCAAATCCAGCAAAGGATATTATCAATTTATCCATAAATAGCAGGTTACCTGATTATATAAAAATCAATAATTCTGTAGGAAAAACCATTAAAACACTTACGCCTAAAACTAGTGAAATGTCAATACACATTTCTCATCTAAATCCAGGAATTTACTTTGTGACTGGAGTTTTCAAAGATCATCATATTAGTCAAAAATTTATTATTTTGTAGTAGCTAGGACAGTTAAGTTCTTGAAAGTTTTTTGATAAATATATATTATCGCCTATCTTAAAACCTCATTCAAAGTTGGTGAATTTCCCATTTGGGTATTTTACAATGCTTATATTGCAGATATGAAATATTTATTCTTCTTTATTATCGCTTCCGCGTCCTTTATATGTTGTGACAATAGCGATACAACAAATCCAAATTCTGTAGTAAATCCAGTAACAGAAACAGAACCTGATACCATCAGATTCGCATCTTACAATGTATCTATGTATGGCAATGAAGCTGGAGAAATAGAAGCAAAATTACAGAATGGCGAACAACACCTAAATCTCAGAAAATTAGCTGCTGTTATCAAAAATGTACGTCCAGATGTTTTGGTACTAATGGAGGTTGATTATGATTCGGAAAATAAAATTTTGCAGCTTTTTAATGACAATTTATTAAACAAAGACTTAGATGGATTTACTGCAATAAATTATCCTTATAAGTATCAGATTGCGACAAATACTGGAGAATTATCTACAGTAGATATTGATGGAAATGGAAGCATTTCTTTACCAAATGATGCCTATGGTTTTGGTAATTATTCAGGACAATATGCCTCTGCTATTCTGTCTAAGTTTCCGATAAACTCCGAAGATCAACGGTCTTTTAAAAACTTTTTGTGGAAAGATATGCCAAATGCAGTATTACCAAAAAATACAGATGGAACAGAATATTACTCCGATGAAGTAATCGATGTTTTTCGACTTTCCTCAAAGAATCACATAGATCTACCCATTCAGATAAAAGATGATTTAGCGATACATGCACTAATCTCTCACCCAACACCGCCAGTTTTTGATGGTGACGAAGACAGAAACGGAAGGAGAAACCATGATGAAATAAAATTATGGGCGGACTATATCTCCAATAAAGATTATTTGATGGATGATGCTGGGAAAGCTGGTGGACTGCAAACTTCAGACAAGTTTATTATTTTTGGAGACTTGAATGCTGACCCTGTCGATGGAGACTCATATAACAATGCAATTAGTCAATTATTGGACCATGAATTGGTGAATAGTACTGTTTCTAGAGGAAATCTTAGACCTAGAAGTAACGGAGGAGCTGAACACAATCAAAAAGCAGGTGATACAGGTGATCCAGCCTATGATACTTCGTTTTTTGGATTAAGCATTGATTACGTATTGCCTTCATCAAATTTGGAAGCATCTGACTCAGGTGTTTTTTGGCCAGCAAGCAATGAAGAAGGTGCTGAATTGGTCAAAGAAAATGGAGCTTCAGATCATTTATTGGTCTGGTTAGACATAATAATTAAATAAAAATTATTAATTTTTAATAAATTGGAGATTTGGGATTTTCTTTATTGATTTCATCCCTATATTTGACATAGAATTTTACTATTTTAACGCTAAAAATATCAACCTATATGATTAAACTTATACAATTCTTTTGTTTTACCTTATTCTGTGCAAATTTGAGTGCACAATGTGATGAATTATTCTTCTCTGAGTACGTTGAAGGATACGCAAACAACAAAGCTTTAGAAATTTACAATCCTACAAGTGAAGCTATAAATCTTTCTGGTTATTCTATTGCTCGATTTTCTAATGGAAGTACTGTTGCTGGTGATAATAAAATCATTCAGTTACCAGATGAAATGATTGCACCTAACGACGTATTCGTAATAGTGGTTGCACTTACCGATACTGCAGATTGGAACACACAATTTGACAAACCAGCTTGGAATGGATATAATGTTATCGACGTGATTATTGATGCAGTTACTATGATGCCAGTTTTGGATAGTTTAGGTAATGAAGTATTCGGTCCTCAATACGAAGAAGGCGCTGCTGTCTTTGGAACTGAATACGATGAAAAGTATGACCTACAGTGCAAAGCTGATGCTTTCTTATGTCCAGAATATGACACGAACAATACCATGTATTTTAATGGAAATGATGCAATGGCACTAATCTCAGGAACAGAGATTGCTTCTGATGGATCTAATATTCTTGATGTAATCGGTGTAATAGGTGAAGACCCTGTAATTACCTTAATGGAAGATGCGTGGGTAACTCCAGAAGGTGGATGGATTACCAAAGATAAAACATTGGTTAGAAAGGCTAATGTAATGTCAGGTAGAAATGATTTAACTCAAGTGATTGCATCTGCTGGTGGTACATTCCAAGGAGAGGAATGGGACATCAACTCTAAAAATGATTTTTCTTACTTAGGAATCCACAACAGTGTTTGTAATAGTGCAGAATTACCAAATCAATTTAGCTGCGCGAATGGTCCTTTAAGTAATTCTAACATTAACTTAGTTGCGTTTAACTTCTATCCTAACCCAAATAGCACTGGAAAATTAAATATCGAAGCGGAAGAAAAAATTACTAAAGTAGAAGTGATCAATTTAATGGGTCAAATAGTAAGTATGCAAAATATTGCCAATCCAAACTATACTACAGAAATGGATATTAATACATTGAATGCTGGAATTTACATCGTAAAAGCACACTTCAATAACAACTTAGTATCAACACAGAAATTAATCATAGAATAAATAATTATTAGGGCAAACAAGAGTTTGCCCTTTTCTTTTTACTTACCTCCAAACCTGCCCGATGAGTAGAGTTATTATTTGTAGCCTATACCTTTGTTTTTTTTCTTCACTTTTATTTGGTCAAAGTACAATTTCTGGTGTCTTAACTGATGAAAAATCTGGTGAGCCTCTAATAGGTGCAACGGTAGCATCAGGAGTAAATGGAACAATAACTGATATTGATGGATCATACTCCCTTAGTTTAGAAAATGGAAATCAAGAAATACAATTTTCGTATGTTGGGTATAATACAAAAGTAGAAACAATAAATTTGAGCGGAAATCTACAGCTTGATGTTCAATTAAATTCCAACACAATTCTGACAGAAGTAGTTGTTACAGCAGATATTGCTATTGAGCGAGAAACCCCAGTTGCCTTCTCAAATATTCCTACCATTAAGATCCAAGAAGAACTAGCAGCTCAAGACATACCAATGTTGCTTAACTCAACGCCAGGAGCATATGCAACAGAAGCAGGAGGAGGAGATGGAGATGCTAGAATTTCAATAAGAGGATTTGATCAAAAATATGTGGCAGTAATGCTTGATGGAATTCCAGTTAATGACATGGAAAACGGTAACGTTTTTTGGGCAAATTGGTTTGGGTTAGATCTGGTCACAAAGACTATGCAGGTTCAGAGAGGATTGGGTGCATCGAAAATATCAACGCCATCTGTAGGCGGAACAATAAATATTATAACCAAAGGCATTGACGCAAAAAGAGGTATTAAAATTAGGCAAGAAATAGGTAATAACAATTATTACAGGACGACATTAGGGATTACTACTGGTCGGATGAAAAATGGATGGGGAGTATCTCTTGCAGGGTCCTATAAGCAAGGAGATGGCTGGGTACAAGGCAACTTTACTAAAGGCTATTTTTATTATGCCAGAGTCGATAAGCAACTAGGTAATCATGTTGTAGGAATCACAGGTTTTGGTGCACCTCAAAAACATGGACAAAGACCTTTCTCAGCAGAAGCTGGTCAGGTTGATCTCGATTATGCAAGAAGTATCGGAATACCAGAATCAGCATTGGAACAATTAACCATTAGCAACAAAGGTAGACGCTACAATGATGCTTGGGGATATAGAGATGGCGAA
>JAHDBF010000046.1:0-16182 GCA_020630525.1 Saprospiraceae bacterium | reverse complement strand
CATTAGCAACAAAGGTAGACGCTACAATGATGCTTGGGGATATAGAGATGGCGAAAAATACAATACGAGACAAAACTTCTATCATAAACCACAATTTAGCTTAAGACACAGCTGGCAAGCAAGTGATAAATTGTTTTGGTCAAATGTTGCTTATATGTCCTTAGGTAACGGTGGTGGATTAGCTCCAGAAGGAGCAAGTATTGAACTCGATGATAACGATCAAAGAGATATTGAACAGGCCATCCAAGATAATCAACCAACAATTTTTAATCCAGATGGAATATCCAATACCATCATAAGAGCGAGTAGGAATAACCACAAATGGTATGGACTTTTATCTACGCTGAGATATGAAATGAATGAAAATATTACTATCTCTGGTGGTATCGATGGACGAACATATAATGGAGATCACTTCAGACAAGTACACGATCTTTTGGGAGGCACAGGATGGCAAGAAGGATCTGTATCGCCAAACGCGCCTGTATTTTTAGAAGGCGATAAGTATGAATTTGACTATACAGGAAAAGTCCGTTCTGCTGGTTTGTTTGGCCTTATAGAATTTAAAAAAGATAAATGGGCATCATTTTTAAATCTTTCTGCATCTAATGTAAATTATGGTTATAAAAATAATTTTACTGGCTTTGAATTAGATCCTGTAGATGTACAATCTTATACCGCAAAAATAGGTGCTACTTACAACTTCAATGACGCAAACAGTATATTCTTCAATACTGGAATATTAGATAAAGCTCAACCTTATAAAAATGTAATCATTACTAACTTCTGGTCAGTATCTGACGAAGGACAAGTCGCCAACAATTTTGAAAATGAAAAAATAAGGGCTGTAGAATTAGGATACAGTTTTAAAAGTGAAAAATTCTCAGCCAATGTAAACGGTTATTATACTATTTGGGGTAATAAACCGCTGGATAGATTACCTGTCATTGCAGAAGATGAAAGTGATCCAGAATCTGACAGAATACCAGTGAATATTCCAGGAATCGATGCATTACACACAGGTATAGAAATTGACTTTGTGTATAAACCAATCAAAAGTCTTGCCCTAGAAGGATTGGCTTCTATTGGGGATTGGACATGGCAATCAGGAGAAACCGTAGAAGGTGTGTTACCAAATGGTGTCGCATACACCTATGAGTTTGATGCTAAAGGAGTGCACGTAGGAGATGCTGCTCAATTACAATTGGGTGGACAAGTGAGGTATGAACCAATTAAAGGTTTTTATGTAAAATTTAAATCAACTTACTTTGACAACAACTATGCTGATTTCCAACCTGAAAATCTCCAAGGAGACAATGGTGGTAGAGAGTCATGGAAAATGCCATCGTACTTCTTGTCTTCATTTCATACAGGATATAACTTTAAGTTGAATGAAACGGATATGAATGTCCGTTTTAACGTACTAAATCTGATGGATGCAGTATATCTTACTGATGCTAGAGATAATGATGACTTTAATTCACCGAGTTTTAATGATTTTGATGCTAAGTCTGCTTCCGTATTTTACGGACAAGGAAGAAGATGGAATATGTCAATTCAAGCAAACTTCTAAATAATAAATAAAAATAACAAACATGAATAAATTACTTTTTCTATTACTTTCTTGCTTTAGCTACTTCACACTAAATAGTCAAATAGACATCGCTGAAGCTAGAAGTATGTCAGAAGGAAGCATCGTCACTATAGAAGGCATCGCTACCAATGGATCAAGTCTTGGAATCATAAGATATGTGCAAGATGAAACTGGGGCAATTGCAGTTTATCCGGGTACAGGATCAGTTGGTGACTTTCCTGATGATGTTACAGAAGGAGATTTGGTGCAAGTCACTGGAGAGCTTAAAGAATTTAATGGACTCCTAGAGGTAGATGCAATCAGCAATTATGAGGTTATTTCTTCTGGTAACGTATTGCCTACTCCGTTGGAAGTAAGCCCAGCAGGAATCAATGAGTCTACCGAAGCACAATTATTAAAAGTAAACGGTGTTTCTTTTTCAGCAGGCGGAAATAATTTTTCAGTTGGAAATTATGAATTTACAGTAGGCGGAGAATCAGGCGAAATTTATGTAAGATCAAATCATCCACTAATTGGAACAGAAATTCCATTGGCAACGGTAAATTTAACAGGGATTGCTTCTCAGTTTAATTCTATCTATCAATTGTTGCCAAGAGGTCCTGAAGATTTAGAAATCGCTGATGACTTTTACCTTACTAAATCTCCAAGTCAGTCCAATTTGTCAACAACAGGATTCACCGTGAGTTGGGAAACTAGCGATCCTGCAACATCTAAAGTAAATTTTGGCACTGGAGAAAATCTTGATCAAAGTGTAGAAGACGCTACTTTAAAAACAAGTCATAGTATCGAGTTAACTGGATTAGAACCTGCTGAATTTTACAATGTTGAAGTAGTATCAAATAATGGTACTTCAGAGGTTATTTCGATGAGACAAATTTATGCTACTGGATCAACTTCTTCTGGAGTAATCAATACATATTTTACTTTTGACGTAGATGGTAGTTTTTCAGAAGGATCATATCCAACTGATATTTCAGGAGCAGCGATCGAAGGTGAAATCATCAAAAGAATAAATGCAGCGCAGACATCTATAGATTGTGCTATTTACAATATCAATAGAACGACTATAGTGAATGCTTTGACGGACGCACATGAGCGAGGCGTTATTGTTAGATATATTGCTGATAATGGAACTGCCAACTTAGCGCTCTCAGATCCTACGCCTCCATTCGGAATAATCAGAGGAAATGCAGATGGATTAATGCATAACAAGTTTTTTGTTTTTGATGCAGAAGACAATGATAATGCTTGGGTGATGAGTGGATCAACAAATCTGACTGAGCAAAACTTGGTATTAGATTATAACAATACTGTCTTCATCCAAGATAAAGCATTAGCTAAGGCATACACGATTGAGTTTGAAGAAATGTGGGGAACAGACGGACCAGACCCGGGAGTATTTACTGTTGCCTTTGGAAGTGACAAAACCAATAATACTCCACATACCTTTTTAGTAAATGGGATTATTATGGAGTCATATTTTTCTCCATCTGACAACACCACAATCGCTATTGCCAATGCCATCAAGTCAGCAGATACAGATGTTCAGTTTGCACTTTTGACATTTACGAATAATGAACTAGGTACTACCATTTTAAATGCCCATAACAATGGAATTGAGGTAAGAGGTATTATTGACAACATCAATGATCAAGGATCTGAATTTGAATATTTGACCAATAATAATGTAAATGTTACTATGGATAATACCACCGCTTCAACGCATCATAAATATTGTATTATTGACGCAACGAATCCGAGTTCTGATCCACAGGTAGTTATTGGTTCTCATAATTGGTCTGCAGGAGCAGAAACGAGAAACGATGAAAACACATTGATCGTTCACGATGCAAATCTTACCAATGTTTATTTACAAGAATTCGAAGCAAGATGGTGTGAGACGCAAGGACAATCAAATTGTACTACCAGCATAGATGAAGATTCTTTTATCAATGGAGTAGAACTAAATTTATTTCCAAATCCAACGAGCTATGTTGCTAATGTAAATATTTCTTTAGAGAGACAAGCAGACGTAACGATAAGCATCTTAGACACACGTGGAATATTTTTACAAAGTTCAGTATTACAAAACGTTTTTGGAGCATTGACAAAATCGATTGACCTTAGCAGTTACCCAGCAGGGCAATACATTATGCAATTGACCGTAGGAAAAGAAAGAATGGCTAGAGTTTTACAAGTTGTAAAATAAGGCGGAAAAATAAATATGATGTCGATTAGAATTGGGTTTCTAGTCGACATTGTAGTTTAAAAATCAAGCAAATAATTATTGTTATTCTACGTTCTATTTCAAACCATTATAAGTTCATCTGACCAATTAAAATATCAAAGAAATTATGAAAAACGTATTTATTATTTTGTCTATAATATTACTGTTTATTGCTTGTAAAACAACTAAGGATATTACAAGTCAGACTGTAGACATTGTAGAAGAAAAAAAAGAAATTATGGAAACTGCGAAGGAAGTATATGTGAGTGAAATGCTCAACAAAGTAAGTAGCATCGCTGCGCCAATAACGAAAAGAGTAGATCATGAAATGACGATTCATGGTGATACTAGAAATGATCCTTACTACTGGATGAAACTAACGGATGAACAAAAAAATGCCAATCCATACGATGCACATACTCAAGAAGTTGTCGACTATCTGAATGCAGAAAATAAATATACAGATGCAATGACCAACCACCTTGAGGGATTTAGCACAAATCTTTTTGAAGAGATAAAAGGTAGGATCAAACAATCAGACATGTCTGTACCCTACTTACAAAACGGATATTATTATATCACTAGATATGAAGAAGGAAAAGAATATCCAATCTACAGTAGAAAAAAAGGAACACTAGATGCTGAAGAAGAAATCATGTTGAATGTTAATGAAATGGCAGAGGGATATGACTTCTTTAATGTAAGCGGAAGAACAATCTCTGAAGACAATAAAATCCTTTGTTATGGTGAAGATACGTTGAGTAGAAGAATCTATACTTTGAAGTTTAAGCAACTACAAGACGGGAAATTATTGGAGGATAAAATTGAAAACACAACCGGATATTGCATTTGGGCGAATGACAACAAAACCATTTTCTATGTAAGAAAGGATGATGCGTTGCGTCCATATAAAATATTCAAGCACATACTAGGTACGGACCCTGCAACTGACGTAGAGGTTTTTCATGAAAAAGATGAAACCTTCAATACCTACATTTCAAAGTCAAAAAGTAAAAAATATTTGATCATTGGATCGTATGCAACGGTATCTAATGAATATCAAATTTTAGACGCAGACAATCCAAATGGCAGTTGGAAAACATTTACACCTCGAGAGAGAAACTTAGAACATTCTATTTCTCACTATGGTGACAAATGGTATATCACTACCAATAAAGATGGTGCTACCAATTTCAAATTAATGACTTGTCCAGAAGAAAAAACAGAAGCAGGTAATTGGAGCGACTTTATAGCACATAGGCCTGATGTGTTGCTTTCTTATATAGATATTTTTAAAGATTTTTATGTATTGGGAGAACGTGCAGAAGGTTTCACCAGATTGAAAGTGGTAAAATGGGATGGTTCTGATGAATATTATATTGACTTTGGAGAGAAAGCTATTACTGCATACACATCTGTTAATCCTGATTTTGATCAAAAGCTATTAAGGATCGGATATACATCTATGACAACTCCAAGTTCTACTTATGATTTTGATGTGAACACAAAAGAAAAGACCTTACTTAAACAACAAGAAGTATTGGGTGAATTCAATGCAGCAGATTATCAATCAGAAATGCAAACTGCTTTATCACGAGATGGGGTAAAAATTCCAATTAGTGTTGTGTACAAAAAAGGCACTGAACTTAACAGTGAAACGCCATTATTACTTTATGCATATGGTTCATATGGTTCGAGTATGGATCCATATTTTAGTTCGGCAAGATTGAGTCTATTGAATAGAGGGTTCGTTTATGCGATTGCGCACATTAGAGGAGGTCAAGAAATGGGAAGACAATGGTACGAAGATGGGAAAATGCTTAAAAAGAAAAACACCTTTAATGACTTTATAGATTGTGGGGAGCACTTGGTAAAAAACAATTATACCAGCAAAGACAAACTTTTTGCAATGGGTGGAAGTGCTGGCGGTTTACTAATGGGTGCGATTATGAATATGCGTCCTGATCTTTGGAAAGGTGTAGTAGCTGCTGTTCCATTTGTAGATGTAGTTACCACTATGCTTGATGAAACTATCCCATTAACGACTGGAGAATTTGATGAATGGGGAAATCCAAAAAATAAAGAATATTACGATTACATCAAAACTTACTCTCCTTACGATAATGTAGAAGCAAAAGAATATCCTGCGACTTTGGTTACCACTGGATTTCATGATTCTCAAGTACAATATTGGGAACCTGCAAAATGGGTTGCTAAGTTGAGACACCATAAAATAGGAAATCAACCTCTGCTACTTAAAACAAATATGGAAGCTGGTCATGGTGGAAAGTCTGGTAGATTTGAACGACTAAAAGAAGTTGCTTTTGAATATGCGTTTTTACTTGATTTGGCTGGAATTAAGGAGTAGTTTTTTAGTTTTTAGTTTTTTAGTTTTCACTTTATAAAATATATTGGGCTTCATCAAATGATTTTGGTGAGGCCTTTTTATTTGTCTATGATGTATATTCGTTTTGTTATGATTGCATTTTCAAGATCAAACTGAATTAAATATAAGCCAGGTTCTACCTTTTCAATTTTGAAAAACCCAGATTGGAAATCATTGACTTTTGATTGGACTTCTTGACCACTTGGCATTAGCAATTGAATTTTTTGGATTCCCTTATCAACTGGAATAGTATAGTAAAACCCGTTTTCAGTGCAAGGATTTGGATATATAAATACATTAAAATCAATCAAATTTTCTGTGCTAGAAACAGTTGGACTCTCCAGAATATAAAACAATTTATTGCTGACATCCACATCATTCCATTGTCCTGAAAAACCATTTTGCCAGTCATTAATCCCAATACATAGTGCATCTTGATTTGCTATATTTTGAAGTTCGTTTCCCCAGTTGGTATATGCATTATTAATGGCATAACCTTCAGTATCACCAACCCAAAATAATTCACCAAATCCATCATTATCTCCATCCCAAAGCCAATAGGATTCTTCGATATAATCATGACCACCGAGCCAAATAAAATCTCCATCTGGTCCTACTACATCGGTTGATCCAGCCTCTATATTTGCATTTAAAATTGCAGTATGAATTGCCAATTGTTCTGCCTCACTATTTATTTCTGCTAGAGTCAACCCTTTTTCTCTTGCACATTTACATGCATCTTCCCATGATAAATTTTGCTTTACAATTTGGTATGATTTCTCTTCGAATATAAAATCAAATGATTGATCTTTTTGAACATCACAATTTAACGTATCTGAGGTTACACTTACTGATTCTGATAATGCAATATTGAATTCTCCAGCTTCGGAATAAGAAAAATTTGTCGACACCCTGATATAGTATACGCTATCCGTTACTAGATTAAAATTAACAACCGTATCGGTATTTGTAAAATTAAAACAATTATTATTAATGCCTTCAATATAATCTTCTTGCCCACATGATGAAAATAATTCTACGGTAAATCGTCCAGTATTCAATCTAGAAAAATGAACGGCAATATCTTCACTTCCAATAGCTTCAAAGCTAAACCAAACATCGCCAACATTACCGGCTCCAAACTCATCACAAAATGGAATGATAGGTTTACTTAAATTAATACTTGCATTTTTTGTAGTCGATTTGATAAATTCAATATTCTCGACCTCTTGGATAGCTAACGGTATTGCGTTTTCACATAGGTCATTTTCAGGTCTTAAGAAGTCCTTTAATTCGTTTATAACAATCTCCCCTTCTCCTTCGCCACTCAGTCCAAAACTGCCAACTCTGATTAAATACTTTTCGTTTTCTAATACCGCTAATACTAGCCTACTACTAAAGTTGGCACAATCTTCACCATCATCATTACATGCCAGTAATTCAGAAACTAAAGGTGGGCAATTACCATAATTGTAGACTGCTAATCGAGAATCAAAACTTACTGTATTACAAAGAGATACTTCTATAGTTTGATTTTTTGTAGACTCAAAAACATACCATATATCATTATTGATTGTAGTAGATCCAAAACCAAAACAGACTTCATTATTGTTATGCACTGGACCGTCAGCGGAGGTACTTTGAGAATTAAATGTGAGTGGCTGAGAAAGTATGATAGGAAATGCCTCCGCACAACTGTCGTTTTGAGGCTGACTAATTGCTACGCCGCAAATGGAAAACAGAAATACCAATGATAAGATAAATAATTTCATTGGAATAAAGCTAGTGAATAAAAATGATTTCTCATTAGTAACCATTCAGAAATACTTCTTAGAAAATCATTAGAAATTCATTACCTGCTTATTATACTATCAATATTCGATAGAAACTAAAAGTGGATTGTTTTGATCAATCTCATATTTTTTGACATTATGAGATAGTGTGTTTTCGCCATCTGTTACAAAGTAACTAAGTTCAAAGTCATTGATTCTACAAAATTCTTTGGTGATAACGGTATCAATATTTAATACCTTCACATAATCAATAAATGTTCCAACAAGAGATGACTCTTCAAAGTTTTTGGTCATAAGAATATCTAGTTCCTTGTAATTTCCATCTATTTTTTTTATATCAATTATAAATTCCCTTCGTCGGCAAAATCTAAAATTATTGACGTTTTCAATTTCAATATTTTTCCTAAGACTACGACTATCTTGAATAGTTTCAAATTGTGTATTCTCTATAAAAAGCTCCACATTGGTATCAATAGCGCTAATGCTGTAAATTACTTTATCTGAATTAGGAATTAATACATCATATGAGCCATCTTTAGCAATATTTATTGTATCAAAAATAAATTCATTAAACAGGACAGTCCCGTCTGATCGAGTTAGTCGCAGTTGGTCGGATGATAATATATCACCATTATTATTTTCCACAACCCCATAATACCTCTCCATACTTAATTGTTCATTTTTAGAACAAGCATACATTAAAATTATTGAACACAATAATATTAATGTCTTTTGCACTAAAGCTTCTGCCATCCGATATAAAATTTATTTGTCTTATTACTCAACAACAACCTGCTTAACAAATCTATTTTTATCAGTTCTTATCTCAACCAAATAAGTACCACTTGCAAAATTTGATGCGTCAATTATATTACTGAATCCAATATTGTGCTTTATGATTTGTAATGATCTTGCAGTCATATCCATTAATGAAATTGCTTTAACGGCTTTTGGGTTTCCAAGATTAACATTTAGTATGTTAGATGCTGGATTCGGAAAAATATTTAGCCCTAGATTCTCCTCTAAATCATTTATCGAACTAGTTTCTAAAGTTATAGGTACTAACTCAGAAAAACAATTGCCGTTATCGGTCACGACAATACTTTGTGCGTAGTAGGTGGTGGTTTCTTCGATCTCAACGGCTAGGAAGCTACCAAATCCTATTGGAGTAATAGCATCTGGAGAATCAAACCAATTTATTCCTTCGCCTTCTGCGATTATAAAAAAGTTATTTTCTCCATTAGGGAATGCATTTATGTTCATCGGTGGCGAAACCGTTAATGTTTCAACAGAAATTTCTACAGTGCTTTGTAGGTTACCGCATCCATAATCTCCATATGAAGTCAAAGTGTATAAGCCAGGATTTGATACCAAAATAGAATCTGTAGTCTCCCCTGTGTTCCATATTAATGAATCCTGAGTATTTACTGCATTTATAAAAATTTCGTCTCCTTCACAAATCGCCAAAGAAGATCCTTGAGAAATTGCCAAAGGAAATTCTCCAATATTTCTAGTTATATTTACAAAGTTAGAATGACCTTTGCAGATACCCGTTGAGTAAATCACTGAATATTGACCAATATCTGATACAGTGATCGATTTTGTTGTTGCCCCATTTGACCATAAATATTCATCGGCATCTGGTGCAGTTAATAAAACTGTTTCTCCTTCACACAAAGCTAAAGAACCTTCTATAACAATATCTTCTGCTGCTAATGTACATTCTGATTCTACAACAATATGAGATGAATTTATTTCTGGATTGAATATTTTAGTATCAATCATTGATGGCCATTTTACAATAACGCTATCAATAGCTGTTGACTGTCCAATCCCAAAATGCACATTTAAACTACTCATCGGACTAAAGCTCTGAGAAGACCTTACTTCTCTTACTTGCAAACCAAAATCTCCATAAATTTCTATTCGAGCACCTATACCATTTCTATTACTAACCAATCCTCTTGTACTAAACTTGATCCAATTGTTGTCATTGCCATTATTGTAATGTGCAACATTTCCACTCAATACATCAAGAAATCCATCATTGTTTAAATCCCCGATCGCACCTTTACTGATGTTTAATTTTTGTGGAGTAAACGTAAGGTCTCCATTATTGAGATAAAGTTGATCTTGCAATTCTGATAAGATATCTAGATCACCATCGTTATCAAAATCTGCTGCAGAGGCTTCCCATGCGCCTAAGTCAAATTTATCAATTCCAGTACTATCTATCATATCGATAAAAGTTCCATCACCTTGATTAATCATCATTCTGTTCTCAAAATCATGATTGACAATAAACGCATCAAAGAGTCCGTCATTATTAAAATCTTCGAATGCTGTCGTCCATGATTGTGCATTGTCATTCATATTAGCTTCCTCGCCTACCTCTGTGAAAGTACCATCGCCATTGTTTCTATACAATAAATTAATTCGCTCTGGATCATCTACTGATTGAGTAAATACGTAACACTTAGTTAAAAATAAATCTGTGTATCTATCATTGTTATAGTCAACCCAAAGTGCAGAATAATTTCCTGCCATATCAGCCGTAGGTAATAAATCGGTATTTAAAACCATAGTACCATCACCCATATTTTGATAAACAAAATTTATGGCATCATCATTACAAACAAACGCATCCAACATACCGTCATTGTCGATATCAAAAGCTGTAGATCTTTGAGAAAAAATATACTCTTGGAAAGCGCGTTCAGTATAATCAGCGCCAGTCTCATCTGCTATGATAAATGATACGCCAGATCCATTGCCAATTACTAAATCATTAAATCCATTTGCATCAAAATCACCTGCACACATACTCCAATCTGGAATATACTGAAAAGCCCAACTTTTGGTTTGTTGAGTAAACGAACCATCTTCTTTTTGATGAAAGACATCCATCCTTTGCTGGTGGACTTGGGCTACATCGTCAATATAATCTCCATCCATATCTACGATACACTCAGTAAGTGGATAGTTGTTTGGAACATTAAATACATTTTGATCACTGGTAAATGACACCTGAGCTGCTAATGATGTTACTGTTACCAACAGGATTAATTGTAAAAAGATTTTCATATTTTTTCTTTTGAATTAAATCAAAGTAGATATTAATGTAAAATATGAAAAATGAGTGGGTTTAAGAAATAAATATTTATTGAAGTCGCCTATCTAATATTTATCAAAAATCAACATATGTTACACCGTTACCGCCATCATTTTCTTCAGGATGCCAAACCCGCTTTACATCCTTATATTCCTTTAATTTTTGAAGCACTGCTTTGCGCTTGACTCCACTACCTTTTCCATGGATTATCTTAAGTCTAGGCATATTACTCATCAAAGCAGTATCTAAAAATTCTTGCAAAAAATGCATTGTGTCTTCCATTCTATACTCTCTTACATCTAGTTTACTGTCTAGATTAAAAGGGTTTGCAATGGTTTTGGAAATGACAGATTTTCTTTTGTTTATTTCTATTGGCACATTAGCAGGGATAAGTTCTTTTAATGGAGTTGAAATTTTTAATACCCCCATTGCAAGTGTCGCTTTACCTTTTTCGATTGATAAGATTTCTGCCTCTTGATCTCCAGATTTCATTTTTACAAAATCACCAACTTTAAAATTGTTTGGATCAAAACCTTCATGAATATTAATTTCATCTTCTATGGTTTCAATTTCCTTTAACTGAGAAAACTGCTTTTCTCTCAATTCTGAAGCTAGCTTTTCTGCTTCTTCAAGTTTCTTACCTTGCTTTAATTCTTTGATTAATTCTTTAAGTTCAAGGCTTAATGTTCCTGCTTCTTGAAGTTTGATTTTTTTCTTTTCGATTTTTACCTTCTTTCTATTTACTTCAAGGTCTCCGAAAGCACTTTCATAGGTATTAATTAACCGTTGGAGTTTTTCTTTTTCGTTTTGGTTTTCTTTAAGTTTTTTCTCAAATACTCTTTTCTCTTCTTGCAATTCTACGAGTAATTGTTCGACAGCTTTTGCGCTTACTCCAGTTTGGTTTTTAGCGTAGTGAAGAATTTGTTTTGGGAGTCCAGCGTTTTTTGCAATCTCGAAAGCGAAAGAACTGCCAGGTTTACCTACAGAAAGACGATAGGTCGGCTTTATGTTTTGCTTATCAAATTCCATCGCTGCATTAATCAATCCATCGTTTTTAAAGGCATACATTTTAAGGTTAGAATAGTGGGTTGTTATTACACCAAAAGCTTTTCGCTTTTTTAATCCATCTAAAATTGACTCTGCAATCGCACCTCCTAGTTTAGGGTCTGTACCACTACCAAACTCATCGATTAAAAACAAAGTCGTCGGCGTTGAGTTTTCTAGAAAGAAACGCATGTTTTCCAATCTAGAGCTGTAAGTACTTAAGTCATCTTCTAATGATTGTTGATCTCCTATGTCAACCATAATCTTTTTAAACAAACCCAATTCTGAATCAGGATGAACTGGGACTAGCAACCCGGATTGCAGCATAAGATAGATTAATCCAACTGACTTCATGGTCACAGATTTTCCACCAGCATTTGGTCCGCTTATTACTAAAATTCGTTCTTCGGGATTCAAGATTAAATTGAATGGAACAACTTTTTTATGCAGTTCAGCATTTATAATTTGTAATAAAGGATGTCGTGCATTTTTTAGGATTATGGTTTGATCGTTTCGTAATTTAGGCATTGCACCATCATACAACATTGCGAGGTTAGCTTTTGCAGAAATAATATCTAACCTGACCAATATACGTTGCCATAACTCAAAATCTTCTACATATGGCCTGAGGTATGTTACAAGTTCATTGATGATTTTCCGCTCTTCATGTCTTTTCTTTGCTTCAAGTTCAAATATGTCATTATTAATATTTAGCACTTGTTCAGGTTCTATGAACACAGTTCTTCCTGTCGAAGATTCATCGTGAATGATTCCTTTTATTTTACGTTTGTATTCAGCGGGTACGGAAAGTACTCTCCTACCTGCGCGAAAAGATTCTTTGTTATCTTTAAGCATTCCATCTTTGGAAAACTTGTCTGCCAAAGAATTAAAGGTGCGATCTAATTCGCGTTTCTTACCATCTATACCTTTATGAATAGATTTTAATTCTGGAGAAGCATCAGGTTTTATTAATCCTTCTTCATCAAAAATTTTATTGTACTTCTTTATTAAATTGGGATCAAATTCTACTTGTTCCAAGATAGAAGCAATTTTTGGTGCGCGATCTACATTTACTTGATTAGAAAAATATTGGACTAATTCAAAGATTGACCAAATCTGATTATAAACACGATGAATGCTGTCCAACTCTGGGATAAAATTGATTTTACGCATCCAAAAAAGATCTTCATCAATTTGCTCGTAAGCACGTAAAGGTAATCTTTCTCCTTCAGAGAATAGTGTTTTCAATTGACTAACCTCTGTTAACAGAGATTCTATTTTTTTCTTAGAATTAAACAGTTGAGCTCTTCCTAAAATGTCTTTGGCGCGTTGACCACGACAATAAGATTTGGCAAGATCAATGATCTTATCAAATTCTAATTTTTCATAAATATCATCAGGAAATAAAACCAATGGAATTATTTTTTAAGTAACGATTAAAACAGAGATAGGGCAATATTACTATTGCCCTATCTAAAAAACTATTTTCTATTGGAAAAGTTTAGCAACTTACATTCCCCACTCAGCCAATGTCTTATTATTCATTTTTACGTACGGTTGGTAATCTGCTTCGATTGCCAATTCTGTAGATCTCTTTATTGCTTTGATGGCTTCATCTTTTTTACCCATTTCTGCTAGTAATAAACCTTTTTGTCTTACCATCCAGAATTTTTCTCCTTCCATTTCTAAAGCTTTATTCATCCAATCTAAAGCAGTAGTTAAGTCTTTTCCTGAATCCTTGTAATAAACTGCAGAATTGTAGTAATCTCTACCACTAGGACCAGCCATTACTTTGTCAATATTTGCCATTACCATATCATCAGCAGGAACTTCTACTGGGATAGAAATGTATGTACTTTCCCATACTAAATCTAAAGTTGCTTCAGCGTTTCTGATGTTGTTTACATCGATCATCATTGTTTCTACTTTTTCATCCATTTTAAATGATTTTACAGAAACTGTAGCTGCAACCATAGCATCATCCCATTCGTCAGGAAGACCGCCATTGTCAGTACTTTTGTAAAGATATACTTCCCATGTATCTGCGCCTGGAGTAGAATATAATGCATAACTTCCTTTCTCAACTGCCGTACCTCCAAAAATAACATCTGTACTGAAAGTAACAATTGTATTTCTGTTTGCACCAGTTCTCCATTTTTCGCCAAAAGGTACTAGGTCACCAAAAATAACTCTATCTTTCACACCAGGTCTAGAATATTCTAATGATATATCAGTTAAACCTACAGTCTGAGTCATTTTACATTTAGGACTTGCTGATGGTGTTTTTACTTGAGCATTCAAGCAAAAGCATAATAGCGTAGAAATAGCTAAAAGAAATAATTTTTTCATAATTTAGTTAATCTGTTAAAAAATATTTGAAATAAATTTGTACAAAGTTAAGATTATAAAGTAAAATAAAACATCATATGAAACAATTTATCACCATATCTCTAGTTCTCTTGTCTCTAAATGGACTATTTTGCCAAACATCTCGTGACAAATTACTTAAACAGATAGAAACTGAATCCAAAGACAATAAATCTGAGTTAAAAAGTGATCTCAAAGATCTTTTATTGAATGCAGAATCTAATACATTTCCATTTAATATAATAAACAATATGATTGAGTTCTCAGATAATAACGATTGCGAATGTTCTTTGTTCATTTCTGAAATCGCTGACAAGAGTACCAATCTTGATGATAGGGATTTATTGTATACTTTCAATTTTGAAAATATCAAAAAGGCTACATCCCAAAAGACAAAAGATGGGAACATCATTTCTATAGAATTCTATGAAGATGGTAAAGCCAATATCGACATTGTGAAGGGAAGTAAAATTGTAAAATCAATACTTTCAGATGTCATCGATATCGCATCATCGGATTTGTATGGATCGGAAACAGCGGATTTAATATTAGAATTTTCAGAAAACTGCGCAAAATAAAATGTCGGCAAACACATCCATTAGTTTAACTTCTATTACTGGATTAAAGGTTGTTGTAAACTCGTATGGAGCTAGAATTTCTTCAATCAAAATTCCACTAAATAACAATGAAGAATTTGAGGTTCATGAGCATTATGAAGATTTTGAAATTTATAAAACTACACGAAAATATTCAGGTGCAACGGTAGGTCCATATGCCAATAGAATTAAAGGTGGGAATTTCCTATTGGGTTGCCATCAATATCAATTGGATCAAAATGAATTTCCAAATTCCTTACATTCTGGTAGTGCTGGATTACACGCAAGAAACTGGGAAGTAGTTTCTCAATCAAGTTTTGAAATTGTTTTTAAAACCAAACTTAATCATTTGGAAGATGGTCTACCAGGTAATCGAACTTTCATATCTAGTTATAAACTTATAGAAGATGACATTAATATAGAATGGAAGGTAATTACTGATCAAACTACAGTAGCAAATTTGACCAATCATGCATATTTTAACTTAGGTAGGTCAACCCACTTAGGGTCTCATTTTTTTATGATTAATGCAAATGGCTATCTTCCTTTGAATGAAGAAAAACTTCCAACTGGGAAGATTAGTGAACTTAATGAGTACTATAATTTAAATAATTTTCAAAGGCTTGGAACTAGAGTTTTTGATAATAACTTTGTATTAAGTCAGCCTAATATTGATGATCTAAGTGCAGCAGCATATTGTCCTGAAACCGATATAACTCTAGAAGTTTATACTGATCAACCTGGTATCCAATTCTACACTGGCAACAAAAAATACTTTTGTTTTGAAACGCAACATTTCCCAGATAGTCCAAATATCTCTTCCTTTCCTTCAACCTTGATACAAGAATTAAAACCATACCAACATAAGTGCATCTATAGATTTAATTACTAAAAGATATTTTATCAAAGTCGCTTGTCATACTTTATAATATATTTTTACCTTATGACAAAGCTTATCGTTTAGTTAAAACTAAATCAAGTCGCATTAGCACCCAACCCTGATACTAAATTTAGAAGATTCTGCATTCATTTATGATTTACAATATGGAATTATCGGAATGAG
>JAHDBF010000209.1 GCA_020630525.1 Saprospiraceae bacterium | reverse complement strand
TAAAGTAATTGCAACTGGTAAAGCCAAAAACATAAATGTTATCACCACTGGAACAGATATAAACTTAACTGAATTAGCGATTGAAAATGCATATATCAGTGCAGATGATGATGCTGAAATTAGACTAAATGAGGTTACAAACCTAACTACAGATATTGCAAAAAGAACCAACTTAGTATTGAATAAAAAACCAATAAATAGAACAGATAATTCTCAATATCAAAGCTCCAAGAAAAATCAACAATCAAATCCAAATATCAAATACATAGATTTTAAAATCAAAAATAATTCGTTGAAACGATACAATTTTATAGTGGTAGGTCCTAAGAAAGATGGCAATTATTTCAGCTATGGATTTTCCATGCTACCACAAACTAAACGAAATGAAAAATGGACAAATGGGACAAAGATTTACAAAAAAAAGAAATCTGGAGAAAGAGAATTATTGGTGACAATTACACTAAATGATGAAAATGAAGTCGTTAATTTATTCTAATTTCTGACTAATAAGTTATAGAAAAAGTCATTATAAGCGAATTTAATAGCATGACAACAGTAGAATTAGTACAATAAAAATGTACTAATTCACTGTATATTAAGGTGATATACAAATTATTTTTGCATATATTAACGCTACTTCTCTCGTTGCTATGATTATAAAGTGTAGCTTTGTACTTCAAGATTTTACATAAATGACATTTAAAGAACTGGGCCTGAATGAAGAATTGTTGACGGCATTATCCTACATGGGATTTGAAAATGCGACACCGATACAAGAAGAGGCTATTCCACAGATTATCGAACACAAAGATTTATTGGCTTGTGCACAGACTGGAACTGGAAAAACTGCGGCTTTTATCCTTCCCGTACTGCACCATCTCGCTGAGAAAAACAATAATTATATTTCTACCGTCATCATTGCTCCGACTAGAGAACTGGCTATACAGATCGAACAACAGATTCAAGCATTTGCTTATTTCGTAGGTGTTAGTTCGATGGCTGTATATGGTGGAGGTGATGGACAAGCATTCACTGACCAAAAAAAGGCACTTGTCAAAGGTACAGATATTATTGTGGCAACTCCAGGTAAATTGATTTCGCATATCAATATGGGTTATGTTGACTTTAGCAAAGTAGAATATTTTATATTGGATGAAGCAGACAGAATGCTGGATATGGGATTCTTTGAAGACATTACGTTCATCGCCAACAAGATGCCAAAATCCCGTCAGACATTACTTTTCTCTGCCACCATGCCACCAAAAATTCGAAAATTAGCAAAGTCGATTTTAAATAATTATGGTGAAATAAGTTTATCCATTTCAAAACCTGCCGAAGGTGTTTTACAAGCTGCTTATTTGACATTTGATGAACAAAAATCAAAGTTGATAAGACAACTAATAAATGACAAGCCCAATTATCATAGTATAATCATATTCACATCAACCAAAAAGAAAGTCAACGAAATAGTACGTGCGATATCTAAGCAAGGGTATGATGTAAAAGCAGTATCTTCTGACTTAGATCAGAAAGAAAGAGAAATGGCACTTCGGAAATTTAGAGCCAAGGAGACAAGAGTACTAGTCGCTACTGATGTTTTATCCAGAGGAATAGACATCAAAGACATAAATCTAGTTATCAACTATGATGTGCCAAATGATGCAGAAGATTACGTACATAGAATAGGCAGAACTGCTAGAGCAGATACAACGGGTGTTGCCATCACGTTAATCAATCCAGATGACATGTATAAGTTTTCTAAGATTGAAAAACTCATTGAAATGGAAGTTATGAAAGTGCCACTGCCTCCCGAATTAGGTTCCGCTCCCGAATGGAACACCAAACCTATTAGAAAATTTGGAAGAGGTGGTAGAAGTAATCATCGAGGAAAAACCAATAGCAAAGCTAGCGGAAACAAAAAACCCTACTCCAAAAAAAGATAATATTCCTTTACTGCTAGAAAATTCAATCAATAATTAAAATAGCAATTATCCGACGTTTAATTGGATAGTTTTTGGTTTCATAATTATTGGACTTTAATTTGTATTTATTCATACTGATAGTTTAGTATGTTTTCACACCCTTGTAGAATTGTAAACCAAATACAATAAATTTCTATGAGAATCTTAGCAGCAGACGATCAGCCGTTAATACTGAAATCCATAAGTCACAAACTTAAGAATGCAGGATATGAATTACATTTTGCAAACGATGGAAATGAAACCATTCGTGCTTTTGACTACTTGAGTCCTGACCTAGTCATTGTAGATCTTAACATGCCAAAAAAAGATGGTTTTGACGTTATCAACTACATCAGGCAAACAAAAAAAGCTTCTACCCCAATTATTGTAATGTCTGGTGAAGACGATGAATCGACAATTATAAAAGCATTCAATCATGGTGCTGACGAATATATTCAAAAACCTGTAGGCTTAAATGAATTGTTGATTAGAATCCAAAAGTTGATGAAAATGCCTATCAAGCTGAGTAACATAGCAAATAATGAACCAACGCAGACCATTCAAAAAGATATTGTTGGTGTCGTAATACCTTGCTATAACGAGGAATCTAGATTACGTACAGACACCTTTAAACAGTTTGTAAAAAACAACCTAGGCTATCATTTATGTTTTGTAAATGATGGTAGCAAAGACAATACGTTACAAGTTCTACAAGAATTATCAAAAGGAAGAGAAGATTATATTAGTGTATATAATTGTGAAAAAAACGGTGGCAAAGCGGAGGCAGTCCGTCAAGGTGTCATCCATATGTTGAAGGATAAGCAGATGGATTACATAGGATATTTAGATGCGGATTTATCAACCAATTTCCAGGATTTTGAAGATTTGGTACAGACTATTTCTAATGCAGATTTTAAAATAGTTGGAGGATCAAGGATTGCAAGAATGGGTGCGAATATCACCAAAGCCGGGTCAAGAGCAATAATAAGTAAAACGATAAATCTTATCATTAGAAAAATACTGGGAATGTCATTCCAAGATACGCAATGTGGTGCGAAAGTGATGACAAGAGAAATTGCAGAAAATATGTTCCAAAAGAAGTTTTTGACCAGTTGGTTGTTTGATGTAGAAATTTTTATGCGAATGAAAAAGCACTACGGTGCAGAGAAGGCGCAAACATTAATCTGTGAGCAACCGCTTAAAAGATGGATTCACGAAGATGGCTCAAAATTAAGCATGTCTGACTCATTTAAAATTCTTGGTCAATTATTCCAAATATCAATTGCTTATAAATAACAATAGAGAAATTCTTAACAATTGAAATATGATATACTATTCAAGAAGGAATAACAGCGATTAATATCTTGGTATTTTATACTTAAAACAAAAAACTATTTTATCGCATTAAAGTCAAGTCATCAATTAATGTAACTTGTTCGCCTAAATCATTCATATAGGAAACATAATAAACGTATACCCCATTTTGTGATTGTTCGCCATTAAATGTTCCATCCCAATTTGCGGTAGTATCATTAACATTAAAATTATTTCTTTGATAAATGATATTTCCCCATCTATCATATATTCTAAATTCATCAATAATGATATTACTGTCATCTGAGAATAATCCGAAATTTTGATTACTACCATCTGAACTTGGATTAAAGATATTTGGAATGAATATATCTGTTGGTTCTACAATTACTAATTCACCTATACAAGAGATACAAACACTTCCATCACATGTTAATACTACTTCAATATCATTCAGCGTATTCGGGTTGCCGTCATCACATGGCAATGTAGTGGTTTCACCTTCATTACAACCTACCCTCGCCCCTGCACATGGAATACAAACTGTCCCATCAGGAAGAACTTCCTCTGTATCATCTAAAGTGCATGCATCTCCGTCATCACAAACTTGAATTATAGCAGCAACCGTATTACAATCCGCATTTATACCTGCGCATGG
>JAHDBF010000045.1 GCA_020630525.1 Saprospiraceae bacterium | reverse complement strand
TCATCACAGGATTGTACTATTGGTGGCAAAGTACATGTTGCTAATGGAACACCTGCGCAAGGTACACAGGCAGTCCCACATTGATCTACTGTCTCCATATCGTTATCTGTACATGGGTCACCGTCATCGCATGGCTGAACTATTAAATCAACACAAGACGGCAAGCTTCCAATATCGAGCGCACATTCTACTGAACAATCATTAGCATCTGTAACGGTATAATTATAAGTTCCAGAAGATAAAGCAGAATAATTCGCTGTGAGTCCTGATACTATATCTCCTTCAAAATTAAATATATAAGGTGGAAATCCACCTACTCCAGTAATGGTAACGGCACCATCAAATGCGTTAGGGCAACTTTCAGGGGTTACGCTAATAAAGTCTTCAGTTGGGCAAATTAATGGAGGCTGTATAAATATAGAACCTACAGGTACGCCACATTTAGGTGCAACATCTCCGCAATCTAGTGGACAATCGTTATTTGCGCCAGCATCTGTCCATACTATTAGAATATCACTGATTTCTTGAATTGTACCGCAAGTATATGTTACCTCACCAAAATATAAATCCTGAATGCCGTCTCCGTTTTCTGTTTCCGAGACTTTAAGAATCGGACCTCCACATCTTATTAAATCACAAGTATCTATACCATTAGAAACATCTCCAAATAATCCTAAGGAAGGTCTTGCACTATTCGTATTGTGTCTAATTGTAACGAATAAATCAAAAGTAAGTATATCTCCAGGTTGACAGGATGTGCATACGTCTCCCAAATCTAAATATGCGCCTAAGACTTCGACATCATTAGAAGTACAATTGTCTTCGGTTGTGTCAGCACATTCTCTGAGATCAGTTTGTGTTGGTGGAACAGGGTCGCCAATACAGGGCTGAGATAAACCTGTCAAAATAGGAAAGTAAATACAAAGCAATATTAGTATTGCCTTAGCAAAAGGGTTTAGGTGTGTCATTATTCCAGATTTAGTTGTTCATTAGATTGGGTTTTTAATACCAAACTAATACTAATTCAATTTCGTTTTATAATAAATCTTGGCAATAATTGACATGGGGTGTTTGAAAATTATTGGTGTTCAAAGATTTATATATTCAATAAAATTAATCAATTATTGAATATAAATTCTTTAAAACGAATCTTAAAGACCTAGAATTCAATTTGAAAAATTGGTAATTTTCACATACAATAAACAATAACATGTAATGAGCTCATTAACAGAATTATTAAGATTATGATTCTACTTAATATGAATTATCTAGTAATAAAAACTTTGAGGAAATAAATATTTTCGGCTACTATGATTAGCAAAAATGATATACATTTTTAGACATTGG
This sequence comes from Saprospiraceae bacterium, assembly GCA_020630525.1. Taxonomy (GTDB): domain Bacteria; phylum Bacteroidota; class Bacteroidia; order Chitinophagales; family Saprospiraceae; genus JAHDBF01. The sequence goes on along the minus strand of JAHDBF010000045.1, from coordinate 22,558 downwards.
ATAGTTTAATATGTCAAAAACTTGAGACTCTATTTTTTTTTGTGAAATACAAAATATAATTTGTGGCTTGTCAAATTCTTTCAATATTTCACTGTTTTGGATTATTACTCCATATATCTCATGACCAATTTTTTTGGGATTATTGGTCAACCATCGAAATAAGATTTTATTCTTTATAAGAATTTTTGCAATTGATTTTCCTTTTTTGCCTGCACCCCAAAGTATTAATTCTCTTTCATGGTTATAGTCATCAGATAAAAAATATTTTACTTTTAACGGTATGAAGGTATTATCAGAATAATCGCTACTTGTCCTAGAAGTACGGTAAGCATAGTCTCGCCAATAATGGATTACTCTTTTTACAGTCTTGACATTTAATCCTGCCTTTCTAAATCTAAATACTAAGTCATAATCTTCAGGGTATTCTTCTGAATTAAAAGATCCGCATAATTCAAAATCCGATCTATGGATCATCCAACAAGGAGAAGGTATAACGCATTCTTTATAAATCTCATTAAAATTAGATTCGTCTTCTGATAACTGATTTAACCAAAGTTCATATTTTTTGTATCCTGCCTTAATGCCTTCGTCAGAAAAGTAATTTACCAATCCTGTAGCTAGTGTTCCCTTCCCGTTTACATGAAGAATATTTTTTAGACTAGCCAGCTTATCAGTTGACATTAGATCATCAGAATCCATTCTTGTTATGAATTTACCTTTTGAAATACTATACCCCAATTTTAGCGCAGGTATGATTCCTTTTTCGTTGTTGTCAACTACTTGAATTCTATCATCTTGTATAGCGTAATATTCCAAAACCGCTCTACTATTGTCCGTTGAAAAATCATTAACAGCTATCAGTTCCCAATTTGATTCTGATTGATTTAATATTGAGTCAATGCATGCCGGAAGAAATTCAGCAGTATTGAAAACTGGCATTATAATACTAATCATGATTTATAATCAATAAGTACAAGGCTACTCTAAAAGCTTCTTCTTGGTATTTTGCCAATCCAGAAATATCGATAAAAGCATCTTTTAATTTTGACTTTATAGAAGCACTATGTATTAAATTTATCGGATAATCTGTAGTTTGTATTAATCCTTCCATTTTAAACGAAATTGCTCCACCTGCAAACCTTCCTTTTGACATTCGTTCTTTAATGCCTATAAGATTAGGGTCAAGCCATTGGAATAATTCTGAAAATTCTTTTTGGAATAATTTTACTGATTCTTGATTTTTAGTCTCTTCTAATTTTATTTTATTTTTTTCTAGAATGAGAATTTCATAATTCTCTGGTGTTCCTTCAAGAACAACTATTCTTGCTTCGTTGGATTTTAATTCAATTCCTATGGATTTCATTTTGTGAAAATAGGATTTTGAAATCAATTATACGAGACAAGATGCTTAATAACTACTAATTAGCATTAACAACATGTACATCCATCGTCGGATAAGGTATACCAATACCGTTATTGTCGAATTCCTTTTTTACATTTTCTTGCATATAAAACATGGTTTCCCAATAATCTTCAGACTTGCAAAATGGTCTAGTACTTAGATTAACAGAGCTGTCACCTAATTCTGAAACGACAACTCCTTGTGCAGGATCTTTTAAAATTGTTGGACATTTCTCACCGACCTCCAAAATTATTTTTCTTGCTTTGTCAATATTGTCACTATACCCAATTCCAAAAGTTAGTTCGACACCAACTTGTCCTTGTCCTGAAATATTTGTGATATCATTTCCTGTGATATTAGAATTTGCGATTATAATTCTTTGGTTATCTAAAGTCTTCAAAGTGGTGTTAAACGCATTAATAGATTCTACAGTTCCTAAGCTTGCATTTCCACCGATTTTTACTAGGTCTCCAATTTTAAATGGTTTAAAAATCATAATCATTATTCCGCTGGCAGCGTGAGCGATACTGCCATTTAATGCCATTCCTAGACCAACCATCAAAGCACTAAAGATCGCTATAAAAGAGGTAGTCTGTACACCGACCATGCCTGCTGCTGAAAGTAGCAACATAATCTTCAATGCTATGCTAAAAAGTGAAGCTAAAAAATTGGATAAAGAATAATCCATACCTGATCGTTCCAAGGCTTTCGCAACATAAGAAACAATGTTCTTTATAATCCAAAATCCAATTATTAATACTAAAATTACCATTAGAATTTTAGGCGCAAAACTTATGGCTACTTCTACGTATTTGCTTATGATGGCTTTGATATCTATTTCCATAATATATATTTTTTACGGGTACAAATTTAATATTCTCGAGTATAAAAGTCATAAACCCAAAATGATAATTCATTTAAGTCGATGCCTTCTTTATCCGAAAATTGATTTTTTAATTGCAGGAATGATTCATCTTTAGATAGGAAGAGTCTAATTGCTTTCATCATCTTAGTAAATAACTCTGGATCATGCATTCTTGGTATATTTCTGGCTTGAAAAAGTTGCATTGTTTTGGCAAATTTTTCAAAGTCGTATAAGACATAGTCTTCAGGATAACTGAATGCTAAATAATTAAATATCATTTTCTGATCATGATGAAAATGGTCAGCAGCTTTGGATGTTTTCTTTTGCAATATCATCAACAATTCATCGCAATACAAAAGAAACCTATTCACCCGCATATTTAAATCTTTCTCTTCATTGAGTAAGTCTCTAAATATCGTTCTTACAAATTCTTTATCATGCGAAATAAATTTTCTCATTATTTCTTTAGGAAAATAATTTTCATGCTTCCACAGTCTCAGAGAAATTTTGCTAGAAAAACTATGATCAAACATAGTATCAAAATCCAAAGCTTCTATATCCCAATTACTTTGAAAATTCTGATGGTTTTCCCAATAGTATTTTTCTGGAAAGTATTCTAATTTTTTTAATGCATTTACATATTCGCTAATACGCTCTTTTATTAAATGTACTTTCATGTTAAGGTGCTAATCTTTCTATTTTCCAGTTTCCGATTTGATCTAAAGTATATCTTATTCTGTCATGAAGCCGACTAGGTCTGCCTTGCCAAAATTCTAGAATAGAAGCATTAATACCAAATCCTCCCCAATCTTTAGGGCAATCAAATTTACTGCCTTCTGGAAACTGAGTAAGTACTTTTTCCTTTGCAAGTTCTAGAGTCTTTCTATTCATAACTACTTGACTTTGTGGGCTAGTCATCGCACTAATTCTGCTGCTATAGGGTCTCGATTGAAAATAATCATTAGACAGTTCATAAGACAATCGTTTTGCTCTTCCGACTATTCTAATTTGTTGCTCCATTTCTTTCCATAAAAACAAGATAGACACATTTGGATTGGTTGCAATTTCTTTAGATTTTTGACTTTTGTAGCTGGTATAAAAAGTAAACTCATTTTTGATCAATCCTTTGAACAATACTGTTCTAGAAGAAGGTATTCCATCCTCAGAAACAGTACTTAAGATCATCGCATTTGGCTCAGCGACCAATTTTGAATCGATGGCTTGTTGAAACCAATTATTAAATTGAATGATTGGGTTAGCATTAACTTTGGATTTAGACAAAGTTCCTTTATCGTAATTCTCCCTCATGTCTCTGACTTCCTTTGCCATAATGATAATTTAGTTTCTAGAAAATAAATTTGCTCCAATAACCTTAGCTCTATACGCTAACCAATACATGACAGGAACAACCACTAATGTGAGGAATGTTGCAAATACTAATCCATAGATCACTGTCCATGCCATTGGTCCCCACATAGCCACATTATCTCCTCCAATAAAGAAATTAGGATCTAGATCAGTTACTAAGGTAAAGAAATTGATATTGAAACCAATTGCTAAAGGTATCAATCCTAGAATGGTTGTTATCGCTGTAAGTAACACAGGTCTAAGCCTTGTAGATCCTCCTTTTATTATTGCGTCTCTAACATCTTCTTTATCCATCTCAGACATACTTGCCAAACCTCTATCTACCCGCTTTCGCTTTATTACTAAATTGATATAATCAATCAGTACGATCGCATTATTCACCACTACTCCAGCTAAAGAAATAACACCTACACCGGTCATAATAATGATAATATCCTTTCCAGTAATTACATATCCAAGGAATACACCAATGGTACTAAAGAACACTGATAAAATAATAATGAATGGAGAAATAAAAGAATTAAACTGTGCTACGATGATGATAAATATCAAGAAAACGGCAATTAAAAAAGCCCTATTCATAAATGCCATATCTTCGGCTTGTTGTTGTTGCTCTCCTGTAAAAGCGTAAGTATAACCATCTGGCATTTTGTACTCCAACATTAGATCTTGGATTTCCGCAACTACTTCGTTTGTATTATATCCATCCAATACGTTAGAGAATAAAGTGATAGATCTGTCATTTCCTTTTCTCTTTATAGAGTTGTATGTACTATTATATGAGATGTCTGCAACTGCAGAAATTGGTACTTGATTTATCCTTCCTGTAGATGGTGTTCGGAAAGTTATTTTCTGATTTAAAAGATTAGAAACATTGTATCTGTATTCATCTTTTAGTCTTACCATAATTGGGTAATCATCATCGCCATCTTTAAACTTGGAAACTTCTTTTCCAAATACAGAAGTTCTGATAGCGCCACCTATTTGGGCTGTTGAAACTTCAAATCTTCTTGCTGCTTCTCTATCAATATTTACCAATAATTCTGGTTTAGCTAATGCTACATCTAACTGTAAATTTTCAACTCCAGGTACGAATTGATTGTTTAGGTATTTTCGAATATTGTCAGATAGCACCACAAGTGAATCTACATCTTCGCCATAGATTTCTATGTTGATTGGTTTGCCAGTTGGAGGACCAGAAGGGTTTTGATCCACACTGATTTTAACTCCTGGATATCCTTTAACAGAAGCTCGAATTTTATCCATTGTTGCTCTGGAAGATTTTCCGCCTCTATCTTGAGAAGGAACAAAAGTTATCGTTATCCGTGCCTTGTGTGGTGTCAATCCTGGTTCTGGTGGTTGGTTAGGATCAGAGGTGTTTTCGCCTATCTGCACCAGTATTGATTCAACAATATCTCTATCCTCTTCTACAACATCTTGAATTTGTTTTTCGATTTCTCGGACAACCTCATTGGTATGCGCTATATCTGTACCTTGCGGTAATTCTACAAATGCATTTACATAAAGTGGGTCTGCCTCTGGAAACAATTCTACTTTAGGAGCATTGGCCACCATTAAATATCCACTAGCTACCATGAGGACAAAAGTTCCTAATAGAATCAGAACTGGATTAATTTTTCGCAATGCCATTCCAATAAATCGGTTGTAAAATCTTTCTAATCGTGGTAAAAATGAATTTTGAAATCTATTAGAAACTGGTCGAAGAATAAAGAAATTTAAAGTTGTAATAATAGCACCAAAACCTAAAATATTTCGCATCCAATTTACCCCACCAAAGTGAAACGCAATGGCAAGTAAAACCATAAGCAATACTCCTAGCAATACATTTCTTACTTTTCTTTTGAACTCATCTTTAGAAAAGCTGTCGTTTTCGATTTTCATAAATCTTGAGGTAAACACAGGATTTATGACTAGGGCCACAAACAATGAAGAACTTAACACAACTATCAAGGTAATAGGCAGATACTTCATAAACTTACCCATGATTCCTGGCCAAAATGCCAATGGTAAAAATGCTGCTAGTGTAGTTGCTGTAGATGCTATAATTGGCAGAGCAACTTCTCCCGCTCCATACTTTGCTGCTTCTTTACTGGAATATCCATCTTGCATGTAGCGATAGATATTTTCGACAACTACTATACCGTTATCTACCAATAACCCAAGGGCTAGAATTAGTGCAAATAAGACAACCATATTCATGGTAGTCCCAATGATAAACAAGCCCATAATCCCCATCAACATAGACAAGGGAATTGCTAATCCAACAAACAAAGAATTTCTTAATCCTAAAAAAAACAACAATACCAATACCACTAAAATCACTCCAGAAATCACACTGTTCTCTAAGTTGGTAACTTCATTTCTTGTTGCTACAGATTGGTCATTAAACAAGCTGATTTCAATATCATCAGGCAATACTTTTTCGTACTCAGCAATTATACTTTTTATCTCATCAGCTACACTTAATAAATTCCCTCCTCTTCTTTTTACCACATCAAGTGACACCACTGGCAAACCTTCTGCACGAGAATAACTTGACCTATCCTTAAAGCCAAAAGTTACATCTGCAATGTCTCTTAGGTAGATGGGTTTTTGACGCTCACTCTTTACAATTATATTTGCTATTTCTTCAACGGTTTCAAATTGACCGACAACCCTGACTGATCTTCTAAATTCAGAAGCTACGATCTCGCCACCAGACATGGTTCTATTCTCATAAGAGATTGCACTTTCAATATCGTTAAACGATACACGCAAAGACTGCATTTTAAGCAAGTCAACATCTACCCTAACCTCTCTCTCCTGAGCGCCTTTTAAATCCACTTCAGAAACTTCTCTTAATGCCTCAATTTTATCTTGAAGATACTCTGCATAACGTTTTAAATCATCAGGAGGATATTGGCCAGATACGTTTACCGTTACTATTGGTAATTCAGCAAAATTTATCTCTAATATTTCAGGATCTCGTGTAAGGTCATTTGGCAATTCACTTTTTGATTTATCAACAGCATCCTTTATTTTTCGCACAACTTCTTCCATCTCAATATCTCCATCAAATTCGGCGATGATGACAGAGTAATCCTGTATACTCGTTGAAGTGATGTCCTTTAATCCAGAAAGCGATTGTATTTCTTTTTCTATAGGTCTAGTTATAAAAGATTCTATCTCCTTTGCCGAATTTCCAAAGTATGGCGTATTGATAAATACCGTTGGCAGCGTTGTTTCTGGATATTGCTCTTTAGGCATATCGTTGTAACTCTGAACACCAAAAAGTAATATCATAAAAGTAATTAGGAAAACACTAGTGGCATTATCTACTGCCAAAGATGTCAATCCAAATTCTCTAAGTTTTTCTTTAATCATGGTATTATTAATTATCAGAATTACGTTCTAAAATTTTAATTTCCGATCCTTCGTTTAGAGATTCTCCGCCACTTTCTACAATTAATTCGCCACCTATTAATCCTTCTGTAATTACGGTAAGATTTTCATAACTATCTCCAGTTTTTACAAAAACCTTATTTACTTTCTTTTCTTTTCCAGTCTCGTTTATTACAAAGACATATTTACTGCCTGTAACTTCTTGTCTGATTAAATTTATTGGAAGGACAACAGCATCTTTTATTTTCTTTTCTGGAATGGTTAATTCTGCTAATAAATTAGGCTTTAACTCACCACCTTTATTGCTTGCTTTCATTTCAATTTTAAAAGTTCTATTAGCAGGATCGATAGATCTTCCAATCATAGAAATCGGTCTTTTAATTTCTTTCTCTATTGCTGGAAATGCAATATCGATTTGATTGCCTTTCTTTAAATTCGACAAGTAGGATTCTGGTATATCCGCAACTACTTTTACTTGAGCAGCATTTAATATTTGTACGATCGGCACTCCAGGTCCAGCCAGCTCTCCTTGCTTCATAATAACTCTATCAACGTATCCGCTAATAGGTGCAGATACATTTTTCTTTGCCAATTGGTTCTTTAGCGTGGCCATACTTTTCTCGAGTCTCTCTTTGTTTGTCTTAGCTTCTAAGAATTGTAATTCAGAACCTATCTGCTGCTCCCATAATCTTTTTTGTCTTTCGAATACAGTGGTCGCTAATTCATAACTAGTTTCTATTTCTTCGAGTTGTTTTTCTTGAGTTGAAACATCTATAACTGCAATGCCTTGACCTCGAGATACATACTCACCTTCTGACACCAACAAGCTGGTAATTCTCCCTCCAGTTTCGCTAGATGCAGAAACGTTTTCATCTGTGGTTACATATCCTTGTAACTTCACATAACTTTTAAAATCTTGCTTTTCAACCCTATGCGTGTATACTTCATAAGCTTGTGCTTTTTTAGGTGGAGATTTTTTGTCTACTTCTGATTGGAGAGATTCTATCTCCTTTTCTAGTTTTTTAAATTCATTTTTCTTTTCTGTTAATAGCTTTTGCATACCTGCTAAATCGGTTGGCATTTTATCAGATTCTTGAGCACAAGAAAAGAGTAATAATATGGATAGTATAAATGATAAATATTTCATTTTATAATTTCTTTGAGTTGTTATTTTTAAAGATTTCCTAATGCGATATCAAGATCAATTTTTGTGGTCAAAAGACTATAAAGTGCAGACACATAACTTGATTGAGCCATATAAAGCGCAGATTCTGATTGAGTAACTTCAATACTCGATCCTACACCTTCGCGAAATTTTATCAATGACTTGTTGTAAATTTCTTCTGAAAGTTTTAATGATCTTTCTGTTGTTTCAACAGAACTTTTTGCATTATTGTATTGCAACAATGCGTTGTTGGCTTGAAATAAAATACCTTTTTCGAAATTTTCTAAATCGATGGTTCTACGTTCTACATCAAGTTTTGCTCTTGCTACTTTAGCTTTGGTTTCTTGTCCATCAAATATTGGTACATTTAAAGAAAGACCTGCACTTGATGAAAAAATAAACCCTGGTGTAGAGTTATCAAATAATCTATCCCTAGCTAATTGCTCTTGCGCTTGCGCGAATATCACTAGGCTTGGCAAATATCCTCTTTGAAATCTTTTTACATTCAATTTATTCAGTTGAATTCCTTTGTTTATTTGTTCGTATTCTGCACGATTTTTAGCATCAAAATCTTCTGGATTTACTTCCTCTAAAATTCGTACCGCATCAATCAATAAATCTAAATCTTCTGTAAGTGTAATGTCTTTTTCTAGTGGAAAATCCATTTGAAACTTTAGGACATTTTTTGTTAAGTTTTCTGTTTGATTGAGTTTATTTAATTCAGTTTTTAAGTTTAAATAGGAAACTTCGAGTCTATCTACATCCAATTTTTCTAAGAATCCATTTTCATACATTTGTCCTATTTCAAATTTTGATTTCTCAAGATTCTCAATATTTTCTGTGAGTATCTTTCGGTTTTTGTCTAAGATCAATACATTCAAATATGCTTTGGTAACGCCTGCACGAATTGTTTGCTCAGTGACTTCTATTCCTTCTCTTGTAAATTCTTTGAAAAGTTTTGCTGCTTCCAATGCAGCAAGGTAACTTCCGTCAAATGCCAATATTGAAGCTTCTATAGCTACGTTTAGGTTGTTTTTTTGAAAGAATGAAAGTTCTCCATATCTGGTAGGTGGATTAGGGATTGGTACAGTATCGATCGGAATAGAGTTTAAAGCTTCAACAACTGATGGACCTACAAAATCTTCAACTACCTGCTTCGGCACAGAAAAATAATATTGATAATCAATTTTCCCATTCACCTTAGGCATTCCGATAGCGCGAAGCTCCCTAACATTTTCTATTGCGTCTTGTATTTCTATTTTCTTAAGTGCAATATCATTATGATTTTCTAATGCATAATCTATTGCTTCTTGGAGAGAAAATGATTCTTGTGCAATACTCGAATTTGAATAAGACATAAACAGACTTAAACAAAAGATATTTAATATGTAGTTGCGATAACTCATATATTCAATTTATAATTTTTATATTTTTTTAATCCTTTTTCATTCAGAATACCAAACATGTGATAACTAATGAACTCAGCATACAGCTCGGCTTTATTAAATTCCTTTAGTGGGAAAAAATCTTCTTGTGTCATCATCTTTGCAGAAGAAAGATACAACCGAGAAATAATTTCGTCATTAAGTGAATCTCTGTAAACCTTTTCTTTAATTCCTCTTTGAATATTGGTTTTTATCACAGACCTTATGAATCCAAAATGGATTTGTTCTATTATTTGCCAACTGGCTCGATAGTATTTTTGAAGATCGTAAGTAAGAGATGGTTTTATGTTCCTTAAGAAGTATAAAACATGATTTGCTATTTTAAACATTTCATCAATGGCATCTTTTGAATCATTGACAATTTTATCGATCTCTATTTTTTCTTTATGAATAAAATCTGTAACGACGGCAGATATTAATTCCGCTTTGTTGGCTACATTCTCATAAATGGTTTTTTTGGATACTCCAACAGCCTTACTGATGTCATCCATACTGATGCTCTTAACTCCATATTTCAGAAATAAGTCGGCAGATATGTCTATTATTTTTTGGTCTATCATTATCTATACAAAGCTATGACATTAAAACCCAATAAACTATAAAATGTTTGAAAGTTTCCAAAGTTTTTTACTGAAAATGTAAAATCTAATCAGATTATATAAACTTAGATTATTTTTATTGCATGAAAAAATACGCATATCTATTTTTAGCATTGTTTTTTACAATATTGTCATGTAGTAATTCAACCAACGCAAACACCAAGTCGCCAAATGCGGATGTAGAAAAACTATATAAAATTCATTGTAATCTTTGCCATGGAATCAATGGAAAACTTGGGTTGGGTGGAGCTAAGGACCTTACTAAATCTACCATGGATTTAGACCAACGAATAGCCATAATAAGAAGCGGTAAAGGAGCAATGGCTGCATATGAAAAAATCTTAAGCAAAAAAGAAATCAAAGCATTGGCAAAATACACTATGGAATTATAATGGAAGAGACATTTAATGTCATAGGATTAATGTCGGGGAGTTCCTTAGATGGGTTGGATATTGCAGTTTGCCAATTCAATTACAAAAACAAGATTCTAGATTCTTGGGAAATGACTCATTCTAAAACAGTTGTAATTCCTGAAGAAATTAGAATCAAATTTGCCAATGTAAATCAACTTAACGCAAAAGAATATTTATTCTTAGAGCGAGATTTTTCATTTTTTATCGCTAAAGCTTGTAGTAGCATTATTGAAGAAAATGAATTACATATTGATCTGATTGGTTCGCATGGACACACTATTTTTCATTTGCCAAAAGAAAAAATAACTACTCAAATCGGAGATGGAAATATCATCTCGAGTCTAACAAATTGTCCTGTAGTTTTTGATTTTCGAAAAAGAGATATTCTATCCGGAGGTGTCGGAACACCAATGGCGCCACTTGCCGATAGAGACTTATTTCCAGGTTATGATTTGTATGTAAATCTCGGCGGGATAGCCAATATCTCATTTATAATAGACAGCAAATGGATTGCTTATGATTTGTGTCCTTTCAATCAAGTGCTCAATCACTTTGCAAAAAAACTTGGTCATGAATATGATGATAAAGGCGCTATTGCAAAAACAGGTAACGTTGATAGCGAAATGGTCTTATTTCTTAAATCTCATGATTATCTAAATCAAAAATATCCAAAATCCTTAGACAATTCTGAGGTCTTTGAGGATTGGACTATTCCTTTAGAAAAATTCAACAAACCAATCGAAGATGTACTTAGAAGCTTCGTAGCGTTTACAAGCGAACTACTATCTAATGAAATTAGTAGCCTTAATTCAAATTCAAAAGTATTGATTACTGGCGGAGGTGCTTATCACTCTTTTTTTATTGATTGCTTAAGAGAGAAATGTGCGATGAAGCATATTCTCATACCTGAAGCTAAAATTGTGGATAATAAAGAAGCAATACTCATTGCTTATGCTGCATTGTGTAGATTAAGAAACACGCCTAATTTCATTTCAAGTGTAACTGGAGCTAGTGAGGATGTTTGTGGTGGGACTTTGATTTATCCTTAGTAAAATAAAATTCACCAATAAAAATCAATTAAAAGGAGTTTTCAAATTCCCACGCTTTTTGCCAATAATATTCGTTTAAAATTGTTTAAAAACAATGGGAAGAACTAAACATTGGCTTTGTACTATTATAACATTTATCTCTATGTCATATACAACATCGAATTGTTATGGTAAGAGTAATATTACCCCTCTAGAATGTTATGCGGGACTTTATAAAGTTTACGACTACTTAAAAAGTGGGGACACTTTAGCTGCAATCAATACTTATGAGAATTTGGACAAAGTTTGTGATCCTCAGATTCAAAGTTTTTGGCATTATAGAATGTTCAAAATATATCAGAATTTAGATCCTAGAAAAGCTGAAGTCGAATTAATGAAAGCTAGTTCCAAAGGCTATCTGTTTGGATATTTTTCAACAAAGGATGTACTAAAAGAAATAAGTAGTTTAAGGGATGTGTTATCTGATTCATTAATATTGGCAGTAATTGACAATCATTTATCCGCATTAGATTCTATGTCGAATGAAAGTAAAACAATCAGAAAAAGAATATCAAAAATTCACAAAGCAGATCAAGCACTTCGCAATGATAAAGAATATAATAAATGTAAAAAGCACTTTTATCAGATAAAGAAGAAACTAATAAATAAAGATACAGTAAAAGATCACAACGAACTTATGCTGTGTGGACTGGAGTATAGAAGGAAAGACTCAATAGTAATGCAAGAATTTGTGGACTTGATTTTTGAATTAGGTCATGTTCCAAATGGTAATGAAATTATGGATCAATCCTCTACAATTTTAGTAATTCACACGCCTTATTATAATTTCAAAGAAAACTTAGACAGTATTTATCGCGTATCAGTAAACAAAGGAACTTTATCGCCAAAGGCATATGCTTTCTATAAAGGCTATAATGAAACTTTTTATAACAAACCATTTTCTTATTATTATTCTCATGGAAAGGATCGTATAGAAGAACTAAATCTTTCATTGAAGGAAATCGATGATATTAATAAAAAAAGAAGATTGATATCACTACCAGATTTTCCCGCAACTGCTTGGACTCATTCATGGTGGTAATATTAAACAATCCTGTAAAAGCTTCAATCCTAAAAATTCGACATAAAAAAAAGCCTCCAACTTTACAGCTGGAGGCTTTCCTTATTATTGTTTGTTAGCTTAGGCTTACTTTAATTTTCCTAAGATTTCTTTCATATGTTCTCCTGCCGCTTCTCTTCCACCAAGTCCGTATGCTAAAGCTACTGCTACAGCTACTGCACCTAATGTCAATCCGAATGCTAAGTCAATGATACTGTTTGCAATTCCCATTGATCTTAAAGCAATCGCCATGAATAAAGCCAAAGTCGTAACTCTTACCACAGATGATAAAAATTTGTTTCCACCTTTTCCAACTGCGTTTGAAGCAATTTTTGAAATAAAGTTACCAGCTACTAGTAATACCAATCCGAATACGATTCCTCCTGACATTTCTAATAATCTGTTCATCATTGATGTCAATTGATCAAATCCTAATGCTTCTACTCCAGTCATTACACCAAAGAAAGCGATAAAGAAATAAACCAAGTTACTCATCAATCCACTTAATGAAGTTCCAGATCCGATAACTTCTCCTAAATCCAATTTAGCACTTAAGTCATCAACACCCATGCTTTTGAATAAATCTTTTAACATTCCAGCGATGAATTTTCCACCCCATAGGAATAAAGAAATGATAATTACCGCAGCTAATATGTTTGGTAATGCATCAAAAATCTGTGTCAAAACTGCTTTTGCAGGACCAGATATTGCTTCTATGTTTAATACATCCAATGCTGTGATTGAGAATAAAAGTACGATAACCGCAAAGATAAAGTTCTTGATAATAGAAGTTAACTTAGCCGTATCTTGAAACTTTAGTTTCTTAGCCCAACCATCTATTAAGCTACCTCCCATTCCGATTGCTTCAGAAGAGAATGTTGCTAAAATATAACCGATAAAACCAATGATACCAGCAGCAATAATATTTGGAATATATCCAAAGAACTGACCTACCATATCTTTAAGTGGGTCTAAAACTGCATCAACACCTAACATGTTCAATACGATCATTAATACCATGATCATCAATAAATAGTAAACTATTTTAGAGATGAAAGTATTCATATCCATTTTCCCTACATTACTTCCTAGTAATTTTTCATCCCATTTTGTTCCTTTAAGGATTCTGTAGACAAGTTTAGAAATAGCTTTAGCAATGAACCAACCAATGATTAAGGTTATTAAGGCTCCAAATACACCTACAAATGAGTCTGTTAACCCAGGTAAAATTCCAGAAAGTGACTCTTGCATGTTTTCAAACATAACTTATTTTTTTAAATTCTCTGATTAATGTTTAGTTAGACAAAATAGTCAGACCGTTAAGTCGTAATTGTTTTCAGATTTAATTTTGTGACGCATAATCCTTAGACTAGTTACATTTTTGTTATAAAAAACTTAACTTTTTTAGAAGAACAATGGAGTTTTATGATAATCCTTGTAAAGAATGAGGCTCAATAGCATAAATCACATGGTTTAATAAAGTAGATATGAAAGCTCCATGTAACACAGAAAAAACATGAAAAATGATTAAGTATAGCACCCAACTAATGAAATTATTACCTTTGCAGCCAATTTAAACAAAAAAACGAGTCAAATGGCAGGTGAAAAAATAACATTAAGCAAAAGAAAGAAACTACAAGTACCTGATAATCCAATCATTCCTTTTATAGAAGGTGATGGAATTGGACCAGATATTTGGGCATCAGCGGTAAAGGTTTTTGATGCAGCAGTAAAAAAGGCTTATGATGGAAAGAGAAAAATAGAGTGGAAGGAAGTATATGCTGGAGAGAAGGCAAATGCTAGAAAAGCTGGTGATTGGCTACCAAAAGAAACTACCGATTCTTTAGCTGATCATTTGGTATCAATTAAAGGGCCACTTACTACTCCTGTTGGTGGTGGATTTAGGTCACTAAACGTTGCAATAAGACAAAGATTAGATCTATATGCATGCGTGAGGCCAGTAAAATGGTATAGAGGAGTGCCTTCTCCAGTAAAAAAACCAGGATTGGTTGATATGACGATTTTCAGAGAGAATACGGAAGATATTTATGCTGGAATAGAATATTTACATGGAACTGAGGAGAACGATAAGGTAAAGGCATTTTTACAAGAAGAAATGGGTGTTAGTTCTATCCGTTTTCCAAATACTGCATCTTTAGGTATTAAGCCAGTTTCTGTCGAAGGGACAGAAAGATTGGTAAGATCTGCGATCCAATATGCTATTGATAAAAAGAAAGATAGTGTAACTTTAGTACATAAAGGTAATATCATGAAATTTACAGAAGGTAAATTTAAAGAATGGGGTTACGAATTATCAAAAAGAGAGTTTGGTGCTAAAGATTATCAAGGAGGACCATGGCAAGTAATTGATCATAAAGGAAGAGAGATTATTATTAAAGATGTAATCGCAGATGCATTTTTACAACAGATCTTATTAAGACCAGCGGAGTATGATGTAATTGCCACTTTAAACCTTAATGGGGATTATATTTCTGATGCATTGGCAGCTGCTGTTGGTGGAATTGGGATAGCTCCTGGTGCAAATATCAATTATGAAACTGGAGTTGCTGTATTCGAAGCAACGCATGGTACAGCTCCTAAGTATGCTGGATTAGATAAGGTAAATCCTAGTTCAGTAATTTTATCTGGTGTAATGATGTTTGATTACATGGGATGGAAAAAAGTAGGTCAGATAATCGAGAGAGGAATCAAAGGTGCTATCAAGAAAAAGACAGTAACTTATGATTTTGAAAGATTAATGAAAGGAGCAACTTTATTAAAATGTTCAGAATTCGGTGATGCGATTATTGAGAATATGTAATTCGCAGTAAAGTAAAGGATAAAAAAAGAGGCATTCAATTTGATTTTGAATGCCTCTTTTATTTCTATTTCAAAACAAATTAGTCACAATTTGCACCAGCAGCTTCACTTTCTGTTCGAAATTCATCGAGCGTACCAGTTGCTGTTTCTGTAGCAGTTTCTCCATCGACTGTAGCAGTAATCGTTAATGTACCGTCTCCATTATCACATGCCTCTGTCTCTACCTCAAGTCCTAGTAGATTTTGAGAACATTTCACACATTCATCATCACCACAAGACGCAAAACCAATAGCAATAAGTGATAAAAATAATAATTTTTTCATTTTAAAATTTTAGGTTAAGAAAGCCGCAATATTAAGCAATATTATAATATTGGCTTAATCTAAGCAGAGAAACTTGTACCACAACCGCAAGTTTCTGACGCATTTGGGTTATTGAAAGTAAATCCTCGGTTATTTAGTCCTTCTAACCAATCGACTTCCATTCCTATTAAATAAATTCCATGCGCTTTCTCCATCAGTATTTTTATGCCTTCGATAGAAAATATTTGATCGTTTTCTTTTTGCTCATCAAAGCCTAAAACGTAAGAAAATCCTGAACACCCTCCACCTTTTACGCCTACCCGAAGACCATAATCTTCTGGAACATTATTTTCTGTTCTAAGACGTTCCAATTGCTTTAATGCACTACTTGAGATGCTAATTGGTGATTTTATTTCTGTTATTGATTCAGACATGCAAACAAATTTATGTTGATCTATTAACAATTGCTAAATTACATTAGTTTCTAAAAAAATTAATTTAGCGGAAAAATTATTTACAAAATATGGAACATTTTTTTGAATTATTGAAATATACTGTGCCTTCTCTCATTGTTTTTGCTACTGCTTATCTTCTTTTAAAGAAGTATTTAGATGCGCAATATCAATTGACCTATCTAGAAACGATCAATAAAAATGGACAAAATATCATACCGATCAAACTACAAGCCTATGAAAGATTACTCCTTTTTTGCGAAAGAATGAAAATTTCAAATACCGTAAATAGGTTAAGAAGTAACGAAATGACGGTAAAAGACCTCAAAACAAGTATGTTAATAAGTATACAAAAAGAATACGAGCATAACCTAGCCCAAAAACTATATGTATCTTCCAAACTTTGGGAAATCATCGAGTTAACTAAGAATGAAACTTTAAATATTATGAGTAACTCTGGAGATAAATTTGATCCAAACGATAATGCAGA
This sequence comes from Saprospiraceae bacterium, assembly GCA_020630525.1. Taxonomy (GTDB): domain Bacteria; phylum Bacteroidota; class Bacteroidia; order Chitinophagales; family Saprospiraceae; genus JAHDBF01. The sequence goes on along the minus strand of JAHDBF010000045.1, from coordinate 5,687 downwards.
TCAATACGCTAAAAGCCTAATCATTTTAGAACAAAGCCAAAATAAAACTACTGCTGATTTGGCAATCCAAGCCATTAAAGAAGAAGCTAAAATATATTTGGAAACTGCTTAAAAAACCATTTATGAAATTTAATATCACATTTATAACTATAATACTCTCAATTTTCCTACTTGGATGTAAGCAGCAAGAATCCGAAATCCAACACCTGGCAAATGTAGAATACGCTTATACCAAAATGGATAAGAAAATTCAAGCTATTGATTCTACTTTAGATAAAATCATTGCGCCTTATCGCAAAGAAATGGGTTCTGAAATGCAGCAAGAAATCGGAATTATTGAAGAAGATTTGGTAAAAAGAAAACCCAATTCTAATATGGGAAATTGGTTTGCTGATATATTAGAAGATGAAGCAAAGGTTGTCTTTCCTGACATAAAAATAGATTTTGCTTTCCAAAATTACGGTGGATTACGTGTACCTGTAATGGCTAAAGGACCGATTACCAAAGGAGATATTTTTGAGTTAATGCCTTTCGACAATACCTTGATTGCTTCCAAAATTGGACAAAAAGAGATGCAACAGCTAATGGACAGAATAGCCAACTATGGCGGATGGCCGATCAGTAGGTCTCTAAGTTTTGAAATCAAAGATTCGCTTGCGGTAAATATAAAGTTAAATGGAAAGTCTATTTCCGAACAAGATTCTTTTATGGTAGCTCTACCTGATTATGTAGCTAATGGTGGCGATGATTGCGAATTTCTAAAAGGAAAAATATTTAGAAACAGTGGTCGATTTATCAGAGATATTGTAATCGAACATATTGAAAGAGATGCTAAAATTGATCAAATTCAATTCGTAGATCATACTGAAAGAATAACTACCAACCAATAAAAAGAAACATCATGAAAAGAAGAGATTTTATAAAATATACTTCAAATGCCTCAGGGTTATTATTTGTAAATTCCGCATTTCCCAGTTGGATGTATAATCCAGAATTTACACATTTAACAATATTACATACCAATGATATGCACTCGCGTATCGATCCTTTTCCTAATGATGGTGGAAGAAATTCTGGTCTTGGTGGAGTCACAAAGCGTGCTGCTATGATCAAAAAAATAAGAGCGGAGGAAGAAAATATCTTATTGTTAGATGCCGGAGATATTTTCCAAGGAACCCCATATTTTAACTTCTTTGGGGGTGAAGTAGAAATCAAGCTTATGGAAGAGATGGGTTACGATGTAGCAACAATAGGTAATCATGATTTTGATGGAGGTATAGAAAATCTAGTCAAACAAATGAAGCATGGAAGCTTTGATATTGTAAACTCAAATTACAATGTTGAAGACAATGCCTTAAGTACACTTATAAAAAAATATGTCATTAAAGAGAAAGCAGGACTTAAGATTGGAATCTTTGGATTAGGCATAGAATTAGAAAGCTTGGTCCCAGAATCACTTTATGAGACAACTATATACTTAGACCCAATTAAGCAAGCGAATAAAACTGCAGCACATTTAAAAAAGGAAGAAAATTGTGATTTGGTAATTTGCTTATCTCATTTAGGATATAAATATAAAGGTGGAAAAATCAGTGACGTATCATTAGCGAAGCAAACTAGAAATATTGATATTATATTAGGCGGACATACGCACACATTTTTACAAAAGCCAGATTTGATTTCTGATTTAGATGACCAACAGGTGGTTATAAATCAAGCAGGATGGGCAGGAATTATGTTGGGAAGATTAGACTTGGTTTTTGAAAAAAATAAGCCAGGTGCCTGTACTACATGCAAAAATTTATTGATTGGAGAATAGTGATTATGTAATTCCAATGATCTTCAATTTCTTAAACATTTTGTAAATAATTAACGTGTAGTTTCCGATAAAAAAGGGCGTTATATATTACGATTTGAGGTATATGTTTTTTTTTCGAATTTTCCAAAGTTTCGTTGAAATTAATTAGTAGAGTCCGAAATAATTTTCTGTTATTTGCATAGAATTAATAAAAGGTGTTGAGCATAATTTGTGTATCTTACACAAAGAATAGGAAACCCAAACACCTTTTCCCAAATTCGATTAGAAGAAATAGACCAATTTTTTAGAACCCGAAATTTTTAGTTTTTTATGCACATAGATCATGAAAAGACGTGGGAGGAGTGTCTCCAAATAATTAAAAATGATATCAATGATAAAAGTTACGAAACATGGTTTAGGCCAATAAAAGCATTAAAAGTTCAGAACAATATACTTACCATTCAAGTACCTGATAAAATCTTTTACGAATTCTTAGAAGACAAATTTGTAAAGGTGCTTAAGAAAGCCATAGTCTCTGTTTTAGGTAGCTCTGCAAAATTAGAATATAAACTTCCTGCAGAAATTAGAAGAGTAGAAAAAGCTTCTAATAAAAAAATGCTTAAATCCATAAATCCATTTGCGATTCCAGGATTGAAAAAAATGCGCATCGAATCAAACCTTAATAAGAATTACAAATTTGATAATTATATAGAAGGAGATTGCAACAAAATGGCAAGATCTGCTGGTATTGCCATATCTAAAAAGCCGGGAAAAACTTCTTTTAATCCATTGATCATTTATGGTGATGTTGGATTAGGAAAAACACACTTAGCACATGCCATCGGGAATTCTATTAAAGAGAAAGACCCGAATCATAATGTTATCTATTTTAATACTGATGAATTTACCAATCAGATTGTGAAAGCCATTCAGCAAAACTCTATAATGGATTTGCTAAACTTTTATAAGCAGATAGATACCATTATTATAGATGATATTCAGTTTTTAGGCGGAAGGACAAAATCATTGGAAATACTCTTCAATATTTTTAACAATTTTCACCAGAATAGCAAGCAAATCATTTTGACTTCGGATAGAAAGCCAAAAGATTTAGAAGGTATGGAAGAGCGATTGATCTCGAGATTTAAATGGGGATTAACTGCCGATATACAAGAGCCTGATTTTGAAACAAGATTGGCTATATTCGAAAATAATCTTGCTGATGAAGAAATTGATTTTCCGTTTGCCGTAAAGGAATATATCTGTTACAATGTTAAATCTAACATCAGAGAACTGGAAGGTGTATGCACCAACATATTGGCAAAGGCATCGCTAAACGATAGAGAGATTGATATAGAATTGGCAAAAGAGGTGATCGATAAATTTGTTTCTACCAGCCAGAAAAAAATCTCTATAGAAAACATCAAAAACTTAGTAGCTTCTCATTACCAACTATCGGTAGAAGAATTGCACAGCAAAAGTAGAAAAAGAAAAATAGTAGTTGCTAGACAAGTATCTATGTATCTTGCTAGGAAGACTACGCCACACTCATTGGAGAGTATAGGCAAAAATTTTGGAGGAAAAGATCACTCGACTGTGGTACACTCCATTAAGCAAGTAAAAAATCAGATTGGCATCGACCAATATTTTAAAGAAGAAGTCCAAAAATTAGAGAAAGAAGTTCACTTCACTCTAAAGGCTTAATCCGGAAAATCATTGTAATTAAAAAGGAGAATTCGCAAGTTTTCTCCTTTTTTTGTTTTTAACTGAATTATCAACTCATATTATTTCCTTAGTAAACTTTTCCTCTAGTGCTAAAACAGCAGTAATTTATATAATACAATTTATAGTCATAATCGGTGGGTAACTTTGAGCTAAAGAATCTATATTTCTATATCCAATAAAAAAAGAGAGCACAGCCTTTGCCACGCTCTCTTTGCTTGTAATAATAGTATAAATTAAGGTCGATATCAACACCCCATTAGGGATTACAACCTATTATTTTAGCTTCGAATTCTGCACCTAACTTCACCTCGAAAACTCCAAGTTGAATTTCTTCGGCTGAGTTATATTCTACAGTTCCACCAATAATATTTTGGTGAGACAGTATTTTACCATCTGTGGCATAAAACCCATTATTAAAAATTCCTCCAAATCCATTTTCGTATCCTCGTAAGTTTTCTATTCCAAAATAGTCTTCAGGACATATACATTCTGCCTTTGTTTCGCAACTAATATATGCTTTCCAACCAGAAGAGTTTCCACTTCCATTTGAAGTAAAAGTAAAAGCAAAACATTCATTCACATTATCTGAAGTTAATACGCCTGGATTATCATTGCCATAATAAGTTCCTATTAGGTCAGTGCCATTAATATTGGGATTAGTCCATAGACTATTATAAATTTTTAAATTATCATCAGAGGAAGGACTACCCGTTGATACTAAATCAAAAGATTCAAACTCTACTTTTAAATAATTACATGCAGGATCGCTTGCACATATAAGATATGTCCAATCTGAATCATCAGTATAATTATTTTGATCCCCACCCAAGTCAGTAAAAACTGTTGCACAATTTACCTCACAGGTATAAGATGTTTCTCTCTCTAAGTAAGGAGATTGTCCAATGCTATTATTGTTTGAAGGCGAACCACAATTGTCCTCCGAAGATATAACTGCAATATAATCACCAGAGTTCGGCACTTGAAAATCGACATTGCATCCTCTCTCATTTAAAATTACCGTATTGGGAATTGCTTGTTGTGTAATGTTATCATATTCAGAAATAGTAATAATTGCATTGTTAAATGCTTGATATAATTCACAGAATCCTAAGGTATAGTTTTCATTTACAACCATATTTTCCAAGACGTATGCAGATCCAAATTTTACATCAGGTTGAGAAATCTCAGCGCAAGTTCCAATGTTGTTGTTAAGATTAAAATAAGGACCTTTGTCATATGAGGTACATTCTGTTACTGGACCGCAAATAATTGGATTATTTGTATAATTAACTTCTACAGATGAAGTACCTTCTACAATTACAGGACAAATATCCAAACGAGCAACTGCAAAGTAAGATCCTGACTCAGTTACTTCCAAAGTATTGCTTGTTTCATAAGTTAAAAGTTCAGCATTATCCTTATACCAATAAACATCACTCCACCCTGGTGGCAAATTAATATAAAGTTTATCACCATCGCACATTTCCCATACTCCGTCAACATTTAAATAACCTTCTCCATGACTAGAAGTGTAAATAGGAATCCAATTCCACGCATCTAAAATAACTTCTTCTGACATCTCTGTACATCCATTTAAGGTAGTTTCAACGCTAAGGCTATTTCCAACTTCATTACCACTTAGTACAATGTTTTGATTTGTCTCACCAGAAATTGGTACTCCATTTTTAAACCATTGGTATGAATCATAATTTTGGGTGGACAATTCATATTGACTAGAGGGGCATAAAATAGTTTCTCCTTCGATTGTCGGTGTATGTGTACACTGTGATTGCAAATAAAAAGATATGACTGAGCTGATCAGAATTATTATAAATCTTAAATTAGTCAACATAGGAATATTATTTTGGTAGTTAAAAACTTTTTCAAATTTATATCTACAACAGCATACTCATTGTCACGGAAAACCATGTTTCGAGAATAAAATCCAACATTGCTTGTATTCTAAATTTACATAAAACTTTTACTAATTGACCAAAAGAAATATTGACAAATAAAATGTCTTCGCTAATCTTTTAAGGATTACAACCTTCGATTTTAGCCTCGAATTCTGCACCAATTTCTACTTCGAAGAATGGAAATAATGTAATGTCATCATTGGCATTATATTCTACCACACCATCATTTATAAATTGGTATGAATCAA
>JAHDBF010000044.1:22367-24066 GCA_020630525.1 Saprospiraceae bacterium | reverse complement strand
TGGTAGACACGCAGGACTTAAAATCCTGTGCTCATTGCGAGCGTGCCGGTTCGATCCCGGCTCCGGGTACAAAAGGCATCATCAAATTATTTTGGTGATGCCTTTTACTTTTATAAGGTCCTACATCTTCAATTTAATGAATTCTCAAGATTTAAGCTTCCATTTTGCTTAGATGGAAAAAATGTTTTTACATTTACGTAAATCCAATTTAATTAATGAGACTTTTTATTGTTATCCTATATCTTTTAAGCTTTGGAGTTTGTTCTGCACAATTACACTATAGTGCAACGCAAGGAGCATATTCAAATGCAATTGGCGGCGCATCCGCTCATCTCAACAATATTGATGCTATTTTTTCAAATCAAGCAGGTATTGCCGATATAGATTCAATTTCATTTATTGCTAGTTCAGAATTACGATTTTCTGTTACAGAATTAGGAGCTGCAGGAATTGGGGTTGTAATTCCAACTAATTCTTTTGGGAGTTTCGGAATTAATATTCAGAATTTTGGATTTGCCGAATATAAAGAACAAAAATTGGGCATTGCCTACGCAAGAAAGTTATTTCCCAATTTTAATTTAGGTGCTCAAATTGACTTACTAAATACAAGTATAGAAGGATTTGGCAATAAAGTATTGGCTACTTTTGAATTAGGTGTTCAGGCAAAACTTGGTGAGAATTTTAGATTAGGAGCACATATTTTTTCACCTGGCAATATTGAGTTATTGGAAAGTGACAATAATGTAAATTCAAGAATTAGGATAGCAGCCTCCTATTTTCCTTCTCAAAAAGTTACTATAGCCTTAGAGGTCGATAAATGGCTTCAAAACGAAGTAAGTATCAAAGCAGGAATCGATTATAAAGTAATAAATAACTTGCATGTAAGATTAGGCGCCAATACAAATCCTGCCAGCTTTGGCATTGGTGTAGCTTATAATATAGGTAAAAGTTTCTCTATTGAAGGTACTTATGTTGCTAATAATCAACTGGGTTATACGCCTTCGTTTTCTGTGAAAAGTGAAAGATGATAAACAAGGTTCTAATTGTTTCTGCTACAGAATTTGAGATAATTCCGATTATTGATTATTTGGAAAAAAATGCAGTGAAGGCCTCCATGTTTTCATATCAATTTAAAGGCATTGAAATAAATACTTTGGTAACAGGTGTAGGATCAATGATGACTGCATTTGGAATGAGCAGACTTAAAAACATAAATGAAAATGACCTTTTAATTAATGCCGGCATTGCTGGTTCTTATGACCGCACTTATAAACTAGGAGATGTTTTTGAAGTTACAAAAGATAAATTTGCAGATCTAGGTGTCGAAGAGTCAAATGGTGACTTTACTGACATATACCAATTAGAGTTATATCCAAAAGATAAATTTCCTTTTGAAAATGGTTGGATTACAAATGAGGGATTATCTAAACTCAAAAAAGTAAGTAGCATCACCGTAAATAAGGTAAATGGAACTAAAAACGCTATTGAAAAAATAAGTGCAAAGTACAATCCAGATCTAGAAAGCATGGAAGGTGCTGGGTTTTGTTATGCGTCTAAAATGCTCGATATTAAGTTTGTACAAATCCGTTCCGTTTCTAATTATGTAGAGCCAAGAAACAGGGATAATTGGAAATTAAATCTTGCAATTGATAATTTAAATGTATCTCTCTTAAATTTTTTAATCTCATTAGCACAATAA
>JAHDBF010000044.1:0-22267 GCA_020630525.1 Saprospiraceae bacterium | reverse complement strand
TAAATGCTGTCTTCTATAAAATGAATTTTATTTGTCTTTCACTTTCATTAGGCAAATACTTTAGAAATTGGTATTTTTCATGTCCAATCTAATCAGAGATGAAAAAGACCTTAATATTCAGTTTTGTCGTATTATTTTGTTTGATTTCGAGTTATTCGAAAGCGCAAAGCGAAAATTCGACCACATTTAAGCATGAGATTGACTTTGAAATAAAGGACATCTTAAAGAAAGCAAATGACCAGTTTAGCCGTTCAAAAGAAGCAAGTTTTGAAATTGAGCTTCCAGTAGGAATTGACCAACAAGAAACTTTCCTAGCACAATATTCTCAAATAATGTCAAAAGAATTCTTTGAAGAATATCCAGAAATAAAAACCTACATAATAACTAAAAAATCAGATCCGTCAATTTCTGGACGTTGTCTAATAAGTCCTTCTGGTGTCTCATTTTATATCACTGGAAAGGAAGGTACATTGTCATTGTCTCCAACATATGTTGATCGAAAACACAATTTACAATTTGGAAGTGACCCTGAAGATATTCAACACAACCATTGTGGTGTATCTTTAAAAGATCACTTAGATGCTGTAAATACCTCTAGAGGTCCAAAAGGGAGAAATGGAGACTTTAAAAGAGTATTTAGATTAGCAATAGTATGTACAGGAGAATTTTTTACTGGAAATGGTGGTAATAGTACTTTAGTAAATACGAGAATTGTAGAATCGGTCAATGGTATACAATCGATATTCGAAAACGATGCCGGTGTTGCTTTTGAATTATTAACACCAGCACTATATACGTCAGCAAATGCTGATCCTTTTACACCTGATCAAGAAGGCGGAGCAGGTAGAACAGTCCAAGCTGCAAACGCTGTTGGGATGCGTTTTAATATTGGAGATTATGATGTTGGTCATGCTTTCCATAAAAGTTCTGCTGGTGATGGCTGGTCAGGAGGAGGAGTTGCTTCTTTGGGTGTAATATGCAACGATAATCCTACTGGGACTGGATATTATAAAGCCAGTGGTTGGAGTGGTTCTTCTAACAATACTACACAGGGATGGATAGAATTAGCGACACATGAGCTTGGACATATGTTTAACTGCCCACATACTTTTAATGGGATTGGTGGATCGTGTACAGATAACATTTCTGGAACAAGTGGATATGAGATTGGGAGTGGAACGTCTATAATGTCTTACAATGGAATATGTCAAGCTGATAACAATATTCCATCAGGAGGTTTGGATGGTGCTTATTTTCATATAAACTCTATAGATAGAATCGTTGGGCTTTTAGAATACGTAGGAGATTGTCCAAGAATTGAAGATCTTGGAAATACTGCTCCAACTGCAAATGCTAATCCATGTTTAGGAATATTCAAAATCCCAAAGAATACACCTTTCTTTCTTGAAGGCGAAGGTTTTGATGCCGATAATGATAATTTAACATACAGTTGGGAACAATATAATGAGGATGGCAATAACACAAATACGCAAGGATATATAGGAACAACTGCAGGAAACAGCCAAGTTGCTCCGTTATTTAGAAGTTACTTTCCTGTGAATACGCCAGTAAGGTATTTCCCCAAGCTTGAAAATGTAATTTCTGGTGTAACTGATCCTTTTGAAGTATTGCCGAATATTGCTAGAGGATTAAAATTTAGATTCACAGTAAGAGATAATAACCGTGCTTTGGGAGCAGGTGTTGCTTGGGATGAAGTAAATGTACAGGTTGAAAATGTAGGACCGTTAACAATTTCTTATCCTAACGGGAATGAGATTTTAAACGCTGGTGAAAATGTAACGTTTGAATGGGAAACAAATGGAACAGAGTCTATTTGCGATGAAGCAATTATAAAACTTTCTTTGGATGGAGGAAATAGTTATCCTTATATTCTTGCAGAGAATGTTGATTTTTCAACAGGTCAATCTTCTATTCAATTACCAGATGGAATCCCAAATACTCAATTGGGAAGAATAATGATTGCTTGCAGTGATTATGAATGCATGCAATTTTTTAACATTTCCAGAAATGATTTTGAAATTAACTCCTCTTGTAACTCTACTTCTAGCCTACTTTGTGATATCTCCCCAGCCGTTTTCAATCAAGAATCTCAAGAATTGCAACTAGGGTTAACAGCTGGTATAGGAAATAGAATAGTGTCTTATAATCAATTAATTTCAACAGATTTACCGACGATGAATGCTGCTGTAAGGGCTCAAGATGGAAGTTGTATCTCTTACGATTCTAGAAATTTTGAATTTTTAACTATAAGTCCTACAGTGACAGGAGAATATCAATTTAATGTCGATCCAAACAATGGTGGGGGAAATGGTTACATTTCTATTTTTCGTAAAAATCAATTCAATAATTCTTGCGGAGGATTTCTAGGTTCTTCTGCTCAAATTAATGGAGCTACCAACAATATTTCTACCAACAATTCTGTAATTGTAAGCCTAAATAGATGCACTGAATACGTATTGGCATTTTATAACGAAGTTGTAGATAGAACAACTGCGATTAGTGACATATTAGGTCCTGGTCAAATTCTTGCTCAACCATCATCAAATGATAATGAATTTGGTTATACCTTTGTAGCAGTCGATGTAAATACAGGTTTGATAGACTTGGTAAGTGAAAATGCCGATTTTATTAATCTACTACCAGGAGATTATAGGATATATGGTGCTTCATTTAAGTCTTCTGGACCAACTCCGCCAGCAGATATAGATCCACAAGAATGGATTGGGTTGTCCTTTTCTGAAATATATTTGAACAGTGCATGTGGGATTTTTAGTACAGATTTCAAACCTATTACAATAAACTCAAGCTGTGTTATTGGACAAACACTTGATATTGGTCCTTCTACGCCTTGTGATCCCAGTACAAATTTGCATTCACAAACATTTACAGTAACATACGATAGAAATCCTGATATTGGCTTTTTAGTAGTAAATGGGATTGAATTTGATATTACTGGAAGTCCGCAAGAAGTGACCATTAATAATCTTTCAAATGGATTAGATACTGATATAAATATTTATTTTTCAGAAGATCCAAATTGTGTTAGGATCTTTCCAGCTCATTACACTGCTCCAGAAGAATGTTGTTCTTTTGATATTGACTTAATGGAAAATGTGTCTGCATGCGATGGAGAAGAAATTATTGTTACTCCAGGAGAAGGTGCTGATTTTTATAATTGGTATATAGATGGGGTCTTACAAACTGGAGTTAATTCATCAACGCTTAGCTTTACAGAATCAAGTAAAGTGTTTTTAGAAGCCAAAAGCAATGAAGGTTGTACGATAGAAGATTCCACAGAAGTAGAATTTTTTGAAAATCCTTATGTTGACCTCGGAGATGAATATAGAGAAGTTTGTGGTGGCGGTGCATTCAGAATGACCGCAATCTCTGATGCAACCATTTATGATTGGTATGTTAATGATGTCCAAGTGGAAGGCATTGAAAACAATATTAGGATAAGGCAAGGTGGAGAATACAAAGTAATTGTTACCAATTTGTTTGGTTGCACAAATGTTGATTCTGTAATTGTTGATACTTTATTGGTTCCACAAGTAAATTTACCTTCTAACAACTTTATTTGTGATGGAGACTTTGCATTATTAGATGGAGGTGAAGGCGGAGTAGAATTTAGTTGGTTTTTAAATAATAATCCACTAAGTTTTGATGGGCAATTTTATGAGGCTACTATGGTTGGAGATTATACTGTAATTAGTACTTCGGCAGAAGGATGTGTTGGAACTGATATCTCTGACGTTTTCGTTTACCCAAAACCAGTTATTCAAGCTTCAGAAGATGTTACTTTTTGTGAAGGAACTTCTACCATTTTGCAAGTTGATAATATGGGATTTGTTGGACAACTTAAATGGTTTTTGAATGGTGATGAAATTCCATTTGCAACAGGTGTTCAAAACGTAGCCTTCGAGCCTGGAGAATATGTTGTACAATTAACCACTGATTTTGGAGAATGTGTAGGAACTGATACTGTTCAGGTTGGTACTTATTCAATTCCTGAGGTAAGTTTAGCACCGAGTTACACTTCTTGTAATAGTGAAATAATATTAGAAGTTGAATTATTGCCAAATGTAGAATATACGTGGTCTTATAACGGAGATGTTCAAACAACTGGTCCAGGAAATACCTATACCGTAACACAAGATAATCCAGGGGTTTATAGTGTTGAAATAACAACAGAAAATGATTGTAATGCATCTGCTTTTACAAGTGTAAATTTTCAAGATAATATTTCAATCGACCTTGGAGCTGATGTGGCAGAATGCGGAACTGGATTGGTTAGCATACCTTCTAATTCTTCTCCTGTTACTCAAGCGATAGTATGGGAATTAAATGGAAATGTTGTTCAAGCATTTGGAACTGATTTTGTCCAAAACATTGCCAATCTTGAAAGTGGGACATTAGTTGCTAGTATAGATGCCGCAGATTGTCCTACCAAAGACTCTATTGAATTAACAATATTTAAAGAACCAAAATTCAATTTTCCACCTGATACTGTCGCATGTAATGGTGGTGATTTTACATTGTCCGTAGAATTTGCAGAAGGATATGATATTACTTGGTTAAGAAACGGAATGCCAATTGCTGGAGAAAATTCTACTTTTCTATCGGTAAATAGTGATGGAGATTATAAAATAGAATTAAGTTCAGGATTACCGGGCTGTGCTTATGAAGAGTCAACCAGTGTAAGTTTTGTTGATGGACCTGAATTAACTGTTAGTACCACATTTATTGAGTTGTGCGAAGGTCAATCAGAATTGGTGACTGCGACGAGTGCTGACGGTATGATAATCCGTTGGGAAAAAGATGGTGAACAAATTCTACCTAATTCTCCTACAACTTTAGAAATTGATTCAACAGGTATTTATACCGTTGTCGCTGGAGGAATTGGTGATTGTGATATTTCTAGGGATATAAATGCTACCTTCTACCCTATTCCTTCCTTCGAATTGGGAGAAGACATTAGCGCCTGTATTGGAGAATCCGTAACCCTATTGGCAGGTGATGAAAACTGGTCTTATCAATGGTCGCAAGATGGAAATTCAATTTCAGAAAATGGAAATAGCATTGAAATAACTGAATCTGGAAATTACAGTGTTACTGCTACTAGTGGATTAGACTGTAGTTTTACAGATGATATAAGTGTTGATTTCGAATCAACGCCATCTGTGGAAATAGTTGGAAGCAATACATTGTGCGCTGGAACAAGTATTACGCTAACAGTTCAGTCTTCTCAATCTTCTTTTCAATGGCAAAAAAATGGAGTTGACATTCCGGGAGAAGTTGGATTAACACTTATTGTTACAGAGGCAGATACGTACACCGTTATAGCAAACCCTGGATCAGATTGTTCTGCAGAAGCAAGTATTGAAATTATAGAATCAAATGTCCCATCATTAGATTTAGGAAATGATATTGAGGTATGTAGTAATGAAGATGCAACAATAATAGCAAATACAGAGGCAACAGAAATTATTTGGTTTAGAGATGGACAACAAATTATTGGTGAAACATCATTGACATACACTCCAGATATTTCAGGATTTTATGAAGCCTTAGTTTCAATTGGTCCTGATTGTACAGCAAGAGAAGGCGTTACAGTAAAAATTTCTACTGCTCCTACAATTAATGTTGTCGAAAATGTAAACTTTTGCCCTGGTTTTTCCGAAGATGTAATTCCAAATATTTCAGATGGAAATCAATACCTGTGGACATTAAATGGTGAAGAAATTCAAGACCAAATTACTGCAGCAATTACCATCGATAAACCTGGAGAATACAAACTGATTGTTTCAAATGATGAAGGTTGTTCCGCTGAGGCTATCATAAATGCAATTCAAGATGAAGGACCAATAGTAGATCTTGGTGTTGACAGAACAGAATGTACAGGCACTGCAATTATTTTAGATGCAGGAAATCCTGGTGCAAGTTATACATGGTTTAATAATGGATTTGCTATCCCTTTTACCAATGGTCAAACCTTTGAAGTTTCAAACGAAGGAACAAATACCTTTAGTGTTGAAGTTGATGATGGTAGTGAATGCATTGGAAGGGATGAAGTCATAATTACTATTGGTGATTCACCAGGCATAGAACTAGATGAGCAAGCATTTTTATGTCCAGGCACAACAATAACGCTAGAGGCAATAAGTCAAGCAAATAGTTACCAATGGTATTTAGAAGATGATCCTATAATAGGAGCTAATTCAACCACTTTAGAGATAGATGCTACTGGTCGATATACTTTTGAAGCATCGAATGGAGATGACTGTAGTGGGACTAAAGAAATATTAGTTTCAGAAGTTGATCCACCAACTTTTGATCTTGGAGGTGATATGGAAATCTGTGAAGGTCAAATATTAACCTTAGATATTGGCCCTCAAAATGGGTTAATACAATTAACAAAAAATGAAACGGAAATTTCTACCATAGAATCTGTATTCACAATTTCAGAACCTGGAACATATGATGTTACTGTCAGATTAAATGAAAATTGTCAAACAACTGAACGAATAATCATATCTGAAGGATTACCTCCAGAATTAAATATTGCTCCATCCGCAGTAATATGTGAAGGAAACCCAATAACATTGACTGCAGAAAGTCAAGCAACCAACTACTTATGGTATATTGATGATATACTTATTAATGGAGAAGAATCAAGTACTATCACCATAAATCAAGCAGGAACTTACACCATAGAAGCTTTTGATAATGAAGCATGTAAAAACATCATGTTTGTTGATGTAACTCCTATTGAAGCACCAGAAGTTGATCTTGGTCCTGATCAAAATATTTGCGCTTCAGAAGAAATTACCCTTTCTGCTGGAAATGAAAATCTAGACATTCAGTGGTTTAAAGATGGAGACATTTATGAAACTGGTGTCTCTGAAATTACCATTAATGAACAAGGTACTTATACCGTAGATATCTCAGCAGGTGGAGATTGTAATGGTTTTGATGAGTTCATATTGACTGTATCAAGCGAACCAACATTTAATCTGCCAGATGCAGCTGCTTTTTGTGAAGGAACTAGTATAATCTTAGATGCAGAAACAGATGCCAGTACTATTGAATGGTATAAAAACGGGGTAATAATTCCTGAGGCAACAAACTCTCCAACTATAGAAATTAGCGAAGCTGACACATACGAATTTATAGCTTATGATAACGAAAATTGTCCAGCAACGCAAACCATTGAGATTTCCGCTACTGAAGCACCAATTGTTGATTTAGGTGAAGACAAGGTTTTCTGTCAAGGAGAACCCATAACTCTGGATGTAGGCAATATTGGTAATGAATATATTTGGTTTTTGGATAATGATATTTATGCAACGGATGTAAGTAGTATTGAAGTAACAGAATCTGGAAATTATAGTGTTGAAGTTTCTGCTGGTGGAGATTGTCAAGGCATGGATGAAGTGAATATTGATATAGTAAATGTACCTACAATTACCCTACCCGAAGAAACCGCTTTTTGTGAAGGAAGCGAAATCACTTTGGATGCTGGAGGTGATGCCGATAATTATAGTTGGAGTTTTGAATCTGATGAAATTCCGAATGAAATAAACGCAAGTATTATAGTTAGTCAGGAAGGTACATATAGCGTTACAGCTTTCAATGCGGAAAACTGTCCAGTTACCGCACTAGTAGTTGTTAACCAAATATCAATGCCAGAAGTAAATCTCGGAGATGATATTTCTGTTTGCGAAACTGAGCAAATAATTTTAGACGCAGGAAACCAAGGCAATGTTTATAATTGGGTAGTTAATGGTAATCCTAGCTCTAATGAAAATTCAACAATCGAAGCCACAGAATCTGGAACATATATGGTTACCGTTTCCGCAGGAAATGACTGCAGTGCTACTGATGAGATTCAAGTTGAAATATTGAGAACTCCTGAAATTGAAGTTGATTCAGACTTTTTCTATTGTACCGGATCTACAGTAAATGTATCTGCAAGTGGAAATGCGTCAACATTCGATTGGTCCTTGGGCGGTCAGTCAGTGTCGGGTGCGATGATGAATGAAGTAGAAATTGGCGAAGCAGGAATATTGACACTTACGGCATATGATGATATTAATTGTCCTTTTATAGCGGAGATAAATATTACAGAAGTAGAATCTATTCCTATAGATTTAGGTGATGATATTTCTGCATGTAGCTCTGATCCGCCTGTAATAAATTCCAACATTATAGATGCAACAGTAGAATGGTACTTTGAAAACGAATTGGTATTTACTGGATTAGAGTATACTCCTGCCGCTTCAGGAGAATATACTGCCATCGTTAACCCAGGATCTGAATGTGAAACAATGGATGTAATTACTATTCAGTTGTCAGATACGCCTGCCGTTACTGCTCCTGAAAATGCATCAATATGCCTTGGTTCAGAATCAACAATAGCGTTAAATGGGACAGCAGAAAATATCGAGTGGACATATAATGGTGATATAATTTTGGGAGAAAATTCTCCAAGTTTGACCATAAACGCTGGTGGTGAATACTCAGCAATCGTCTCCAATGATCCCAATTGTCCGTTAAGCTTAAATATAACTGTAGAAGAAATTGCACAACCAATGGTTGATCTAGGAGAAGATGTCAGCACTTGTGATTCTGAGCCTATTGTTCTTAATGCAGGGACTGATGGCAATGAATATAATTGGTCTGTTAATGGAAATCCAATTTCTGAAACTGATAATATGTATACTCCTGTTGAGTCTGGCGAATATATAGTAGAAGTATTTGTTTCTGACAATTGCTCTGCCATAGATATTATAAATGTAGAAATCATCCAAACACCAGTATTAACCCAATTGTCGAGTGCAGCTATTTGCGATGGCGAATCTGCAACATTGGATGCAGGTGGTAATGCGGCAAATTATGTTTGGTCACTTGGAGGTGAAATACAAACTGATTTAACAACGTCATCAGTAATGGTTACCCAACCAGGGATTTATACTGTAGAAGCTTTTAATGATCCGCTTTGTGTCTCATCAAGTATATCAACAGTCGAAGTGGGTTCTATTCCGTCTTTGAGTTTAGGAGAAGACCTTTCTCTTTGTCCTGGTGAAAATGTGAGTTTTGATGTTGGAGATTTTCCTATTATAGTTTGGAATGATGGTACATTAACAAGCGATTACAATGTGGTCTCTCCAAACCCAACATCTGAAACTACAGAATCATACTCAGTACAAGTCACCAATGATGCAGGCTGTACAAATGAAGATGAAATACTAATAACTTTCTCTCCAATAATCCAAGCAAATGTAGTTGCAGAATCAAATGGAGTTTGTCTAGGGAATGCTGTGACCATCAATGCGAGTGGCGGCCAAAATTATAATTGGAGCAATCCTAGTAATTCTCTCAATACTAATAACGGATCGACGGTATCAGCTATGCCGTTTGCAAGTACAACTTATAGTGTCACAGTTTCTGATAATTGTCCTAACAATGAAGATGTCCAAACAGTAACGATAGACGTATACGATACTGCAACTAGCATAAGTTTGGACACATGTATTTTTGAAGGATTTGATTATACTATATTTGCTTCAGGTGGAGAAAGCTACATTTGGTCTCCGAATGATGAATCAATTATTTCTGGTTCGACTCAAAATTCAATCACGGTAGCTCCAGTTGAAACTACAGTATATACAGCTATGATTACAGATCAATTTGGTTGTGAATATGTAGAATCAGTCGAAATATGTGTAAAAGAAAACCCGATAGATTTAATTGACTTCATCACTATATTAACCCCGAATGGCGATGGTAAGAATGACTTTTTAGAGTTTAAGGGATTGGAAGCATACCCTGATAATTTACTCAGGGTTTATAATAGATGGGGCGCACAGGTATATAAACGACCAAGGTATCAGTCCGATGACGTACTTTGGGATGGAACGCGTAACGGAGTAGAATTACCACCAGACACCTACTTTTACATTTTGGAATTCGAGGGTTTCCAAGTGAAAAAAACATTAACTATTGTAAAAGAATAATCTAAGAATCATGAAAAAATTAATCGAAATAATCATATTCCTATTCTGTAGTATTACTCTTTTTGCACAGCAATTACCCTACTCTAGTCAATTAAGCAATACAGATTTTGTTTGGAATCCTGCGCAGACAGCTGTGAATACGGATATGAAGACAACTGGCTTTTTTAGACAACAATGGCTGGGTTTTGATGGTGCACCTAGAACAGCGTTTGTAGGACTTGAATATCCTTTTCTCAAATCTAATATGAGTGGTGGAGGTGCCTTGATCTCTGACAAAGTAGGTCCTATTAATAAATTTGGAGCAATGCTAAACTATAGTTATAAACTCCAAGAATTGATAAAACGGGACGATCAATTAAGCATAGGAATCAGTGCGAGTTTTACCCAATTTACTTTCGATCCCACACAAGAGATATTTAAT
This sequence comes from Saprospiraceae bacterium, assembly GCA_020630525.1. Lineage (GTDB taxonomy): Bacteria > Bacteroidota > Bacteroidia > Chitinophagales > Saprospiraceae > JAHDBF01. Next base: position 11,809 of record JAHDBF010000044.1, on the reverse strand, counting down.
GACAGTGATGATTTATTATTAAGTACTACTAAGCAATCCCAATTTTATCCATCTATTGGAGCAGGATTTTATTATATCAATAATGTTGAAGAATATTATGACAATGCTTTTTTTGTTGGATTTTCTGCTTCTCAAGCCTATGCAACTAATTTATTGTTAGAAAGCGGAAATTTTGAGCGTGCGATGCACCTATTTGGTACCGTTGGCGCCAAGGTATATGGCTATGACTATATGATCGAACCCAAGATAAATTTGAATGTTGTTAACGGAGAATTAGTTGATATTCTGGCTAATGTAACCTTCGAAATGGAAGAAGTTTTCTGGGCTGGAATGGGTTTTTCAACATCCTCAGAATTTTCTATCCAAGGAGGTGCAATTTTTCCTGATTTAATTCAGCGAGATACAGAATTAAGAATCGGTGCATTAGCCAATATTGGAGTTGGTAATGACAGACCGACAAATTTTGGTCCCGGTTTCGAGCTTTTTGTAGCCTATCTATTTGATGTTGATTAGTATAAAATTATTCATGTTTTAAAGATCAATCATTGCGAATTATCTTAATTCTAAAATTTAACAAGGTAGGTTTCCTATATTTGGGGCATAAAAACTAATTCTAGTGAGTATTTTAATTTTTCTAATCATTTCGTACATACTTTTAAGTATAAGTCTATACATGCTTTTTCCTAAAATAGGTATTGAAGCGACAAAAGGACTTATCCCAGGAGTTAACTTTATTGAAATGTGCAAGGCTGTTGGTAGACCTTCATGGCATGCCGCTTTATTATTGGTCCCGATTTTGAATTTATTCATTTTTGCAGCGATGTGTGTTGAGATGGTTCGTTCTTTTGGGAAGTATGGTTTAGGACATAGTGCTTTGGCAGTATTTTATCCACCAGCGATATTCGCTTCTATTGCAAAGGATAACAAAACAAAATATATTGAACCAAATCTTAGCGCTGAAAATGATTATAAAGCTCAGATTTTAGAAGCCAAAAAAGAAGGAAAAGAACGTCAGTATAAAAAACTCGTTGAAAATAATCCTTACAAAAAAACAGTAATTAGAGAATGGGTAGAATCTATTTTCTTTGCAGTTTTTGCAGCTGCTTTTATTAGGATGTTTTTAATAGAAGCATATGTAATCCCTACCCCTTCTATGGAAGGTTCATTAAATGTGGGTGATTATTTGTTTGTTTCTAAAGCGCATTATGGAATAAGAATGCCAATGACCGTTGCAATGATTCCGCTTTTACATAATAGGATTCCAATGACTGATTCTGAATCTTACTTTTCTAAACCTAGTTTGCCTTACAAGAGATTACCAGCATTTAACGACATAGAAAGAAATGACCCAATCGTCTTTAATTGGCCAGTTGGTGACAGTGTTTATATCACAAAACAGAGATCTTACACCGTTGGGCAATTAGAACGTCAACCAGAATTCATGAATCAAGATAGAGCTTTGAGAAATTTGGTTAAGAATAAAAAATATGTCGTTCGTCCGTTAGATAAAAAAGATCATTACATAAAGCGAGGTGTTGGTATTGCAGGAGATAGTTTAGAAATCAGAAATAGAGAAATATTTATCAATGGAAAAAAATCTCCTGAATCTCAAAATACGCAATTTGTTCATGACGTATTTATTCCAAATTCTGTAAACTTTGGTAAGCTTGACGAATGGGGAATTGATATTGAATATGCTAAAGAAACACAACATGCTAGAAGTGGCAATGGTGGTGTTAATGCAGTATTGTATTTATCTAATAATCAAGTCGAAAAATTAAAATCTTTAGGTTCAAATATTATTGTCAAAGTAAGAGAAAATAAAGCGGAGCCTAAAAAATTATTCCCTCATTCACCGCAATACTATCCTGATTGGTCTGTAGACAATTATGGTCCAGTATGGATCCCTAAAGCTGGAGAAACTATTGAGTTAACACCAGAAAATATTGTAATGTATCAACGTTGCATTGCAGTCTATGAAAATAATAACCTAGAAATAAAAGGTGGAAAAGCATTTATTGATGGGAAAGAAGCTTCTAGTTATACCTTTAAACAAGATTATTATTGGGCAATGGGAGACAATCGTCACAATAGTGAGGATAGTAGAATGTGGGGTTTTGTCCCGCATGATCATATTGTAGGTAAACCATTATTTATTTGGTTCTCTACTAAATATGGTAGCATGTCTAGAGGCATTAACTGGGATAGAATATTTACTTCAGCGCATAAAATGTAACAGGTGATGATTAAAAGGTTATTTTGGATTATTTGTCTAGTAGGATTTTCATTGAATATTAATGGTCAAAGTATGACTTTGCCTAATACCAATATTTATCAATTTACCTTTACAAATACAGACGGCAACTACAGCCTCCGTTATCCAAAATTTCTTACTGGATTCAATAAAGATGGCTACAATAACCAGCCACACTTTGCTTCCGATTTTAACTTATACATTGCTTCTGATTATAGTGACAACGGATCTGTAGAAATAGTACACCTTAATCTTTTTGAAAAAGAATTTTACAAGTTAAGTGATACCAAAGAAATGGAATTCTCTCCTACTACAGTAAACCAAAACGTGATAAGTACAGTACGTGTAGAAGCCGACGAAAAAACCCAAACCTTAACATTGTATAAAGCAGATATGTCTTCACCAGCAAAACGTATACTGCCAAGGTTAGGCAATGTCGGATACCATTGTTGGTTAAATGAAAAAGAGGTTGCACTATTTCTAGTCGATGAAATAAATACCTTAGCTATAGCAAATATTTATGACGAATCTAAAAAAGAGGTGGCGTCATATGTTGGCAGGACTTTAAAGAAAACCAAAGATGGAAATCTATTATTTATAGATAAAAGTTTAGGATCTAAATGGTTTATCAAATCACTAAATGTCAATAATTATAGTGCCAAAGTAATTGCAGAAACATTACCAAATGTTGAAGATTTTGAGTTGTTAAATGACGGGACAATAATCTGTGGTAAAGGAAGTAATCTATATTTTCATAAACCAGGAAAATCAGTTGGTTGGACAGTTATAAAAAACCTTGAAGAGTACGGCATCAGCAACATAAGTAGAATCGCTGTAAGGAAAAATAAGTTAGTCTTGGTAAATACAGAAACAGAATAAACTAGGATTTGCTTATTAAGACAATAGCATATTAGTCAAGTATTCTCTTTTATTAATATGACTTAATGCAACAAAGCGGTAAAGAACCCATCTAGATAATATACAAATATAAATACAAAAAATATCTATATATATTCTACCCTTTATTATCTTTGTATCTAAATTTTAATAATATATAATGGATGTATCTAACGCATCTACAACAGTGGAAACTGCCAAACAATTAGGTTTAACTTCCGACGAGTTTGATAAAATAGAAGCTGTTTTAGGTAGAAACCCAAATTTCACAGAATTGAGTGTTTATTCCGTGATGTGGTCTGAGCATTGTTCTTACAAAAATTCAATCAACTATCTCAAAAAACTACCTAGAAAAGGATCAAGACTCCTAGTGGAAGCTGGTGAAGAAAATGCGGGATTAGTGGATATCGGTGATGGTATGGCATGTGCATTTAAAATAGAATCGCATAACCACCCGAGTGCAATAGAACCATACCAAGGTGCTGCCACTGGCGTTGGAGGTATTCACAGAGATATTTTTACAATGGGAGCAAGGCCAATTGCGGCATTAAATTCTTTGCGGTTTGGAAAATTAGATTTACCACATACTCAACATTTAATAAAAGGCGTAGTAAAAGGCATTGGCGATTATGGCAATTGCTTAGGCGTTCCTACAGTTGGTGGTGAAGTATATTTTGATGAATGTTACAATCAGAATATTCTTGTTAATGCAATGAGTGTTGGCATCGTAGAACATGGGAATACAGTTTCTGCCATTGCAGAAGGAGTCGGTAATCCAGTGTATATCGTTGGTTCTGCAACAGGAAAAGATGGAATACATGGTGCTACGTTTGCCTCAGCAGATTTGACAGAAGATTCTTCTCAAGATTTACCGGCAGTACAAGTTGGTGATCCTTTTCAAGAGAAATTATTACTAGAAGCGTCACTAGAAGCGATAACAACAGGTGCGATCGTAGGGATGCAAGATATGGGCGCAGCAGGAATCTGCTGTTCTTCCTCAGAGATGAGTGCTAAAGGAAAAGTGGGCATGCGCATTGATTTAGATAAAGTGCCAACAAGACAAGCCAATATGAAAGCTTTCGAAATTTTACTTTCGGAAAGCCAAGAGAGAATGCTTATTGTCTGTAAAAAAGGAATGGAAAAAGAATTAGAAGCCGTATTTGATAAATGGGATTTGGAATGTGAGATTATCGGTGAAGTTGTGGATTCTGATCGATTGGTATTTCATAAAAGCGGAGAAACAGTAGTCGATGTACCAGCGGAATCTTTAGTATTGGGTGGTGGAGCGCCTGTTTACGATCGGGCATTCGAAGCACCTGCATACTTAGCAGAAATTGAGAAATTTGATATTAACAATGTTCAGGATATCCAAGACGATTCCTCATTAAAAAGTACATGGAACAATATTATAGCTAACCCAATTATTGCCTCAAAAAGATGGATTTATGAGCAATATGATAGCATGGTAAGATTGGGTAATGCCAATACTGTTACTGCATCTGATGCTTCCATCATAAGATTAAAAGATACAAAGAAGGCGCTTTTAGCTAGTACAGATTGCAACAGTAATTATGTATATGCTGACCCTTATGTAGGTGGAATGATCGCAGTTTCGGAATCTGCGAGAAACATAGTTTGTAGCGGTGGTACACCAGTTGCTATTACCAACTGTCTCAATTTTGGAAATCCATATGACAAGAATGTTTACTGGCAATTTGTCAATGCATTAAAAGGCATGGGAGAAGCTTGCGAAAAGTTTGATACACCAGTGACGGGAGGTAATGTAAGTTTTTATAATCAGACTGTTTATCCAGACAGAGCAGAACCTGTAAACCCTACTCCAGTGATTGGAATGTTAGGATTGATGGAAGACATTGATAATATCATGACATTAGGATTCAAAAACGAGGGAGACGAGATCTATCTAGTTGGAGAATCCAGAGATGACATTAACCAATCTGTTTATTTGAGAATATTGAAAGAAGTAAAATATTCACCTGCACCACATTTTGATTTAGATTCAGAATTTAATTTGCAAGCATTTATCAAATCTTGTATTCAAAATAAAATAATTAATTCTGCGCATGATTTATCAGAAGGAGGATTATCAGTTGCTTTGTCCGAATCATGTATGGCAGGAAATCTTGGTTGCGTTGTGAATGGTGACAATTCCTTCAGAAAAGATGCTTTCTATTTTGGTGAAGCTCAGAGTAGAGTTTTAGTAAGTATTGATCCAAGTAAAAAAGAATCATTTATTAATGCTGCGCAATCTTCAAATCAAGAAATTTATCATTTAGGAAAAGTAGCAGGAAAGGAACTAGTAGTAGATGGTGTAACAATTTCTACCATAAAGGAGTTAATACAATCGTATAGCAATACTATTCCAAATCATTTAAATAATTAATTGTAAATATATAAACAGATGAAAATAGTTTACGGAATTTTAATCATGACAATTTTAACACTGGTAAGTTGTGGCGAACCGAGTGGATTAAATGTCAGTGGAACAATTCAAAACGCTTCTGATCTTAGTATTTTTCTTGATAAAAAAGGATTAGATAATTCTATAAATACAGTAGTGAAAACTGAAGCAAATAGCACTGGAAAATTTGCTTTAAATGTTCCTGAAGGTGCAACGCCAGGATTATATAGAATAAGAATTGGTTCTAAGGCAATAGACTTAGTACTAGATGGTACTGAAAAAAACATTAAGGTTAATGGAGATTTAAATACACTTCAAAATTTTGATTATACAATTGAGGGATCACCATTTTCGGAAGAACAAAGGTCTACTTTGGCTGATTTTGTAGGAAAGCGATTAGATCAAAATTCGTTGAGTGCAAAATTAATGAATGATGCAAATCCTTTGGTAAGTATGTCAATGGCGAATTTACTTTTTGCCAACAATCCTGCAGGCGTAAGTATTCATAAAGCAATCCATACTAGAATGCAGGCAGAATACCCAAATCTAGATTACACTGCCAAATACGGAGATATGATCAAAGGATTAGAAACTGCTGCTGCACAACAAAATAAAAGTAAATACAATGTAAATGTTGGAGATAAAGCACCAGATATTGTAATGCCAGATTTATCAGGAAGGACTAGAAAATTATCAGACTTAGAAGGTAAGATAGTATTGGTTGATTTTTGGGCAAGTTGGTGTGGACCATGCAGAAAAGCTAACCCTGGTGTCGTAAAAACATACCACAAGTACAAAGATCAAGGTTTTACTGTATTTAGCGTATCATTAGATGGAATGGATGCAAGAACGAAAGCTAGGTATAAAGGGAAAGAAGAGCTGATAGAAAAGCAAATGGCTTCATCAAAAGACAGATGGAAAAAAGCCATCGAAAAAGATCAATTGACTTGGGATACTCACGTTTCTGATCTTAAAAAGTGGGATTCTGCTGCCGCAAATACTTATGGCGTAAGAAGTATACCGACAACTTTCTTAGTAGATAGAGATGGGAAAATAGCTGCTTTAAATCCTAGACATCAAGCGATAGAAACGGAATTAAAGAAGTTGTTATAATACAAATTCTGCGCAAACGATTCCACAGGCAATAGATGCATTTAAGCTTTCTGCCTGACCGATCCGCGGAATAGAAATTTTATTAGTAGAGGCATTCAAAATATCATTTTGGATGCCTTTACTTTCATTGCCTATTATAATAATTCCTGGTGGCTTTCCTATTGTTTTGTAGTTATCTCCATCTACAACACAAGCATAGCTTTTGACGTCTGCTGCCCCACTTTCCTGTAGTAATTCCGTAAATCCAATTTTAAGCGTTTTTACACGCAAAAATGCACCCATAGTAGATTGAATAACTTTAGGATTGTACACAGAAGCGCATCCTTCTCCCAAAAATACTTGACTAATCCCAAACCAATCTGCAATTCTCAAGATTGTTCCAACATTGCCTGGCTCTTGAACATTATCAAGAAATAAAGACCATTCTGTCAGATTTTTATGAAAATCTATATTATATTCTGGAATATGTGCAACAATTAAAATTTCGTTAGGCGTATTTAAAGTGGATATTTTTTTGAGTTCATCATTCGTTATAATGCTAATATTGCCTGTGGAATTATCGATGATTTTAGCATGTTGCTCAGCAAATTTTTTCGTGCAGAAAATATATTCGATACTTAGTACATTTGATTGAAGGATTTCTAAGCAAATTTTCGGACCTTGGGCGATGAACTGATTAAACTTTTGTCGAAACTTACTTTGATGTAATGAGACTATATATTTCTGAATACGTTTACTAAGCATTTGAATAAATTCAATAAATTAATATTATTCTCCAAAACTAAATTAATTAAGTTATTAACAGCGATTGCAATAGTTAATATCTTTTTTTCTTGTAGTGCTACTAGGTTTATCGATGACGATCAAGCATTGGTCAGAGAATCTGATATTGTGTTTAAAGATGCTTCTGCATTAGAAGAACAATCTTACTTAAAATATGACCTAGAAGGTATTCGATCGCAAATACCTCCAAAACGATTTTTGGGAATTACTAGAGACTTTTATTATTTCAGAAATTCACAAGAAGGAGATACAACAAAGTGGAATAAATTTGTCCTTAAAAATATTGCAAATAAACCTGCAATCCTTGATTCCGCTATCGTGGAGAATACAGCGCAAAGGATGCAGCAATATCTAAAAAACAAAAAAGGATTTTATAATGCAAAAGTCGATTATGAGATTAAAGTATTTAATAAAACCGCGAGAATAAAATTCCTTGTTAACCCTAAGGAAAGATATAAAGTCAATAAGATAAATTATCATTGCAAAAATGAAGAAATTAATAAAATCATTAATGAAGATGTAAAAACTAGATTGATAAATCCAGGAGATCCTGTTGACGCAAATCTGTTTAACGCAGAAAAACAAAGACTCTTCCAAACCTTACAAAATAGAGGCTTCGCCAATTTTATTGCTGATAACATTGCCATAAAAGCAGACAGCACATTCGGTGACCATAAAATGGATGTTCTTTTTGAAATATCAGCAAATGCAGATTCAGAGTCTTTTCAAAAATATGCAATCGGAAAGATTAATGTATTTACAGATTACTCACAAGACAAAACTTATCCCAACGTTCCTCACAAAGTATTGAACGGGAAAAATTATTACAGCACAACTAAAGATTTTGTCACTAGACCACGGGCACTAGACAGACACATCTTCTTAAAAGTTGGAGAATTCTATAGTAGAGATGACCATTATAAAACGATTAGAAAGCTTTCTGAATTTTCAACTTACAAATTTGTAAAGCTAACACCGACTAATGATGTAAGAAACGATTCGATAATAAATTATAATGTATTCCTAACTCCGCATAAACACCGATGGATTTCTGACATAGGCTCCGAAGCATTTTATGCATCTATTAACTTAGCAAAACAACAATTGTTTGGATTTTCATTAAACAGTTCTCTAGTCAATCGTAACGCTTTCGGTGGGTCAGAAAGGTATTCTCTAAGTGCGGAAGTCGGAACAGAATTTCAAGCATCCAATAACTTTAGACCAAACTCATACAGGTTTGGGTTATCCCAAAATCTACTAATCCCCAAACAAGTAGATTATTTAGGATTGTTTGGATTGATTTACAGTTCTAATAAGATAGATCAAGAAAAGAAATCATTACAACAAGTTGCAACCAAAACTAATATTACAGTAAGTGCAAATTATCAAGACGTACTCGATCAATACTTGATTAGATCTGCCAATGCCTCAATCGCATACAACTACCGTCCTAATGATAATCTTAATGTTACGCTTACTCCGACAGGAGTGAATTTGTTCGATTATACACTTAGACCAGTCTTCCAAGAAAGAGTAGATTCTATACCGCTATTACAAAATAGTTTTCGTAACAATTTCTTTACTGGAATTTTATTCAAAGAATTTTCTGCCATATATACCAAACCTGAAAATTATAGAGGAATATCATATGCCTTATATGGAGATATAGAGCTATCCGGTGCTGAAGTGTTTTTATTAAATGAATTAAGCAATGCAATTACAAATAGAAATGACGTCTGGGGATTAAGTGACAATCTTGACTTTACAAAATTTTTCAAAATCGAATTTGATGGACGGCTATACAAAAAATTAAATCAAACCTCTGCACTTGCAACTAGATTTAATGTAGGCTATAGTGCTCCATTTGGAAACAAACAATTAAATCAAACGGTACCCTTTATACGACAGTTTTTTGTTGGTGGTCCTAATAGTATAAGAGCTTGGTCTTCTCGGGAATTAGGCGCTGGTGGATATAGCGAACTTTTATTAAATCCTACTGACCAAAGATTTTATCAAGCAGGAGATATAAAGTTAGAATTTAATATAGAATATCGAACAGATATTTTCTGGATAATTGAAGGTGCATTTTTTCTAGATGGAGGTAATGTTTGGTTAATAAAGGATGACCCAGAGCGACCTGATAGCAAGTTTACCTCAGAATTCTATAAGCAAATAGCTTTAGGTTGGGGATGGGGATTGCGCTTTGATTTTACCTATTTTAACCTTAGATTTGATTTTGCATATATATTACGTAATCCGTATCCGTCCGACTTAGGAACATATTTTATTTCTCCAATAAATCAGGGTGTTCTGGGTAATGCACATATAGCAATCAATTATCCTTTTTAAGAGAATTTGTTGAATTAAAATGAATTTTCATCTATAATCTCTGTATTTAAATCGAATATTAGTTAGATAATTATCCAAATAATATTAGCTTACAGTGGCAGATAATAAATGATTAATCAACAATATATGAGTGTACTTCGTATTGACAACCTTAGTAAATCTTATGGTAATATTAAGGCAGTTCAAAACCTCAATCTTAATATAGGAGCAGGAGAAATTTATGGAATACTGGGGCCAAATGGAAGCGGAAAAACCACCACTTTAGGAATGATTACTGGTGTGTTAAAATCAGATTCTGGATCTTTTACTTGGTTTGACGGAAAATATAAAAATCCAAATCTACGCTTAGGTACTATCTTAGAAACACCAAATTTTTTCCCTTACCTAAACGCTTCGGAAAATCTCGAAATCGTTCGACACATTAAAAAAAGTGATGAAACAGATTTTACTAAAATTTTAGAATTGGTCAATCTAGCACATAGATCAAAATCAAAATTTTCTGGTTACTCACTTGGGATGAAACAAAGATTGGCAATTGCTGCAACTATGATCGGAAATCCTGATGTTGTAATATTTGATGAACCAACCAATGGACTCGATCCACAAGGTATTGCCGATGTGCGAACTACCTTAAAGAACATTGCGGCTACAGGTAAAACCGTAATTCTCGCAAGCCATATATTAGATGAGGTAGAAAAAATATGTTCACATGTAGCCATTATTAAAAATGGTGTGTTGCTAAACCATGGACGTGTTGGCTCTATACTGTCTAGTGACATTAATGTTCAATTGGCAGCTACTGATATGGAAAAATTAAATCGATGGATCATTTCTAATCCAAATATCTCTAGTCATTTTCTAAAAGACAATTTCTATGATTGTATGGTCGAGGAAGATTATCCAATAGAATTATTGAGTAAAGATATGATCGAAGTTGGATTGTACCCTACCCATCTATTGATGAGAAATCAAAGTCTTGAAGAGGAATTTTTAAAAATAACAGGAAACGCTTAATCAGTATGACGTATCTTTTAAAATTAGAATGGAAAAAATTTAGCCAAAATTCGGTAGTAAGATTACTGTTGTTGTTTTTTGTTCTTTTTACACCTTGTGGATTGTTTATGGCAAGTAATTTTGACTTAGGAAATATAAATCCATTGTTGCCTACTGAAAATACATTTTTTAGTTTTCCTGGTGTTTGGGAATATTTAGGATATTCTGGCAATTGGACAGTTTTCTTTTTCCTTGGTGTTGTAATGATCTATCTTATATGCGCAGAAATAAATTATAAGACAGAACGACAATCTATAATCAATGGCTTAGACCGAAAATCTTACTTCTCATCAAAACTGATTTCTTTATTAGCATTAGCTATTTTTGCTACATTATATTATTCAATTTGGGGAATATCTGTTGGAGTGATATATACTGACAATTATGATTTTGGATATATATTTACCAATGATTGGGCTATCCCACGATTTCTGCTTATGTCTATCGGCTATTTAAGTTTTGCAATGGTTGTTGCATTTGTGTTGAGGAAATCTGGCTTAGCAATATTTGTTTATTTTTCTTATGTATTGATTATTGAATCTATAATACGTTGGCAAGGCCACAGGAAAATATTTGAAGGCGCATCTACTAAATATTATCCCATGAATGCTACTGAAGATTTAATGCCAAACCCTGTCTGGAAACTTGCTGATTTTATGCCAATGAAAGATTTGTCTTTTGATCCTTTATTGCCTTATAGTCATGCAGCTATAGTCTCTGGAATTTCCTCAATAGCTTTTATCGGTTTAGCATGGTATATATTTAATCGACGAGATATCTGACTTTTATGAATTAGTTGTTTTTTTATATTGAATGTAATTTTGAGTATAAATTTAGATTTAAAAGCTGATCAGGTCAATGACAAACGTTGGTACTTTTTTTAAGTATTTGGTTAATGACTTAAAAGCACTTTTATCCATTTGCTATTGATTTCTTTT
>JAHDBF010000043.1 GCA_020630525.1 Saprospiraceae bacterium | reverse complement strand
ATTTCAATTTTTATTGCTTTATCCAGTGGGACATTAATAACGATAAATTGTATTACTAACAAGAATCTTATTGAAAACAATATTCATTAGATGCAATCAATTTGTCTGCTATATCTCTTCTTAAAGTTTTAACTTTTTGTACTGGATACTTTGTCAACTTTTTAATACCAGAAATCACCATTGGAATCATAGATTCGTCCACTAAATCTGCAACTACATCCATTCCAAGTTTTGATGAAATGTGGTTTAAGTCGTGCAACAATACTTTGGTGATTTTCTGCTGGATATCAGTATTCAATCCTTTGCCATTCATCTTGATTACTCTGGCAAGTGTTGACTGAGCTGCAAAGGCATTTGTAATTAAATCAGATAGATTCATAAGAATTTCTTGCTCTTCTTTTAAATCCATTTTCCCAGCCATAGCTTGTTGTCCTGCCAAACCAAGCAGCATAACTGTTAGTTTTTTAAGGTTTTTTACACACTTTATTTCATCAGCGAGAAAAGTATCTTCTGTTGTGGTTTCTACGCCATTCATGAGATCACCTTGGACTTTCATGGCAGCAGTTGCTAAGTCGATTTCGCCTTTCATTACTTTTTTGAAAAGGATATTAACCATGAGCATTCTGTTTATCTCATTTGTTCCTTCAAAAATTCTATTTATTCTAGAATCTCTATATCCTCTAGCAACAAGACCTTCTTCAGAAAATCCCATTCCACCATGTATTTGTACTGTTTCATCAACCACATAATCCAATGTTTCAGAACCTAGGATTTTTAAAATAGAACATTCGAGTGCATATTCTTCCGCTGCAACAAGTTTTGCATCTGCATAAGAAGCACCTTTAGCTTTTTGTACAGCCATTTCATCTTGGATAATACCAGCTATTCTGTAAGAAACTGAATCAGTAGCGAATATTTTTATTGCTTGCTCTGCCAATTTGTGTTTTATCGCACCAAAGTTCGCAATAGGTTGTTTGAACTGTTCTCTAGAGATTGCATATTGAATAGACTGATTTGATAATTTTTTAGCGCCACCTAAACAAGAAATTCCCAACTTATACCTGCCAATGTTTAATACATTAAAAGCGATTAAGTGACCTTTACCGATCTCTCCCAAAACATTATCAACGGGAATTTTTACATTCTCAAAAAATACTTGTCGAGTGGATGAGCCTTTGATTCCCAGTTTTTTTTCCTCAGCACCAAAGCTTAATCCAGGAGTATCTCTATCGACAATAAAACCTGTAAATTTTTCTCCATCTATTTTAGCAAATACCGTAAATACTTGAGCAAACCCGGCATTTGTGATCCACATTTTCTGCCCATTCAATATATAATGTTTACCATCTTCGGTTAGAACAGCAGTGGTTTTTGCAGATAATGCATCCGAACCAGATGAAGGCTCAGTAAGACAATATGCTCCAATGATCTCCGCTGTAATCATTTTGGGAAGATATTTTTCTTTCTGTGCGTCTGTACCAAAATATAAAATGGGTAACATACCAATACCAGTATGGGCATTGTAAGTAACTGAAAATGACATTGAACTTCCAATCTCTTCTCCAATAATTGAGTTGCTAACAAAATCTAAATCCATTCCTCCATATGCTTCAGGCATATGCGCACCCAGCATTCCCAATTCTCCCAATTGAGACATTAATTTCTCTGAGACACCTTCTTTTTGGATTTCAATTTCTTCGAATTTTGGTGCAATCTCATTTACTAGAAAATTGTCACAAGTTTCGAAAATCATTTTATGCTCCTCTGTAAAGTCTTCTCTTATAAAGGTTGTACTTGGATCCATATCAGAAACTAGAAATTCTGCACCCTTAAGTACTTTTTTGTTTTCCTCAGTTATCATTTTTATACTTTGAGTTTAATATAATGCAATATTATCACTGCTAAATTAAGGTAAATACTCAGTATAAACCACATTTAGGTGATAAAAACTATACTCAGGGTTAAATTTTATTGTTTTTTTCCTAATATTCTAGCCCATAAGACTTCAAAAACCTCATTTTCTTTGCCTGGGGGCGGTCCTCCTTCAGAACTTAATAAGGAGAAAGCGCCATTGTTGTCTTGATTTACAATAAATCGAAATATAAAATCATCTTTACCTAAGGCTTTGCCACTGAAGGAGCCAAATCTTAGATCGCTAATTTGATATTGATTTTCAGAAAGTTGAATCACAGCATAAAATCCTTTGCTAAACCATTGCAAAATGTCGATTACGTAATCAGGTTGTTCGGTTTGTATAATGCTATGATTCTTTTGAATAGGTACAAAGTTGATCTTTTTATCCTCATCGAAAAGGGAATAAAAACCTTGGTAAAAAATAGAGTCCGCATCTACAGTAGTACTCCAAAGTATATTATTAAGGATAGAAGGTGTTGATATTGACTTTTTAACTTGAATCCCTTGTCTATCTAATTCGGCAGTAAAAATAGCATTTACATATTGCTTATTTATCAAGGTAAATATCAAATATGCTGAACTCAAAAATAATCCTAGGTTATTAAAAAATCTTCTTCTTTTGCTTAATCTAGGCATTGTAGCAGCGATCAATAAGCAGGTAATAAATGGCACTGTATAAAGTGGATCTGCGACAGAAATTGAACTAAATGCTACTCTATAATCCGAAAACGGGGAAAATAATTGTGTCCCATATAAGGTAAAACAATCTAATAAGCTGTGTGTAAAAAACCCTAAGAAGAAAAACCAAATCCAGGCTTGGATAGATGGATTTTTAAAATCAGATGTATTATTAGACAAATACCTTGATTTGATATTGAAATAAAAAACGATTCCACCAAAAATTACTGCTATTATCATGGGCAAAACTGGGTTTGCATTGACTCTAGCGCAAAGTTGTGTAACCAATACTAGAAAGCCTAACAACATTACAAATTTGGATGATATTGCTATCCACTTATGATAAGTAGAGCCATATATCCAATGAATAAGTTTTCCAAAAAACATAGCACCTATAACTGCAAAAGTTATTGAATGTGATATGCCTCTATGAAATGCGAGACTATCTATCTCACTGATAAAAAAAGTAGAAATGACATCTAGATCAGGAATAGTCCCTGCTACTCCACCCCAAAACATGGCTTTATTTCCAATCTTTTTCCCTAGCGTAGCCTCTCCAACAGCGGCACCTAGAACAATTTGCGTTAATGAATCCATTAAGCTGTTTTAATATCCAACTTGTTTATAACTTGAGATGAAGCAGATTGTTCAGCGCTTTTCTTATTAAAGTCTTCAGCTGATGCTATTGTATTACCATCGATTAGCACCGCTACTTTGAATCTATCTCTTTTGTGGAGTTTGGTTTTTGCTACTAATTTGTATTCAATGCTTCTACCAGATTTTTGAGCCCATTCTAAAAGTCTACTCTTAAAGTTGTCATCATATTCTTCTAATTCGTGCATATTGATATGCTGCATAAGGATAGACTTGATTATATAATCGCGGGTACGATTGTAGCCATACTCCAGATATATGGCGCCAATTAATGCTTCGAATGCATTTCCAAGCATTGACTGGCTCATTTTCCCTTGAGAATAATCGGATAATATAAGATCTAAGCCCATACGATCTGCAATTAGATTCAGAGACTTTCTTTTGACTATTTTAGACCTCATTTTGGTTAGGAAACCTTCATCTTTTATAGGATATTTTTTATAGAGGTATTCTGCGACAACAGTAGAGAGGATTGCGTCGCCAAGATATTCTAACCGCTCATTACTGCTATATTTAGTATTTTGGTCAGCTAAGCTATTTAGTGATTTATGGGAAAATGCCCTTTTGAATAGGCGTATGTTTTTAGGAGTAAAACCCAACAAGTCATTGAGTTTCCTAGCCAATTCTTTTTCACCAGAAATGTAATAGTTATAAAAACTTCGTATCACGTATTAATCAGTTATTCATACTTACTTAAAACTACTGACGAATTGTGACCTCCAAAACCAAAAGTATTGCACAATACAGATTTGACCTTCCTTTCCTGTGCTGCGTTAAAGGTAAAATTAATTTTGTTATCAAAGCTAGGATCATCCGTGAAATGATTGATAGTAGGCGGAATTACTTGATTTTCGATGGCTAAAACACATGCTATAGCTTCTATTGCACCAGCAGCTCCCAATAAATGCCCTGTCATAGACTTAGTGGAGCTGATATTTAAATCATAGATTGACGACCCAAAAACGGATTGTATGGCTTTGACTTCTGCAATATCTCCGAGTGGTGTCGACGTACCATGTACATTAATATAATCTACATCTTCTTTATTTAAACCTGCATCCTGTAAGGCTAGCAGCATTACATTTCTTGCGCCTAGTCCTTCTGGGTGAGGCGCTGTGATATGATATGCATCCGCTGTCATCCCCGAACCAGAAACTTCTGCAATGATATGTGCGCCTCTATTTTTAGCGTGCTCCAATTCTTCCAATATTAATGCACCCGCGCCTTCTCCTAACACAAACCCATTCCTATCTTTATCAAATGGACGAGATGCTGTTTGGGGATCATCATTATTTTCTGATAATGCTTTCATAGAAGAAAACCCGCCGATTCCAGATTTGGTTACTGCTGCTTCTGAGCCTCCTACAATCATAACATCAGCCTTGCCTAATTTAATATAATCTGTAGCATTAGCTATCGCGTGAGAAGAGGAAGCACACGCTGATACTGTAGCATAATTTATCCCTCTAAATCCGTATTTTATTGAAATGTGTCCAGGGGCAATGTCAGCAATTAGCTTCGGAATAAAAAATGGAGAGTACTTAGGTGGTCCTGATCTTAGTGCTGCATCAGATATATTTTCTTCTATGGTTTCAAATCCTCCTATTCCACTTCCCCAGATGACACCAGCTTTATCTAAATTCAATTTTTCAAGATCAAAATTTGCTTGATTCATTGCTTGCTCAACAGCCACCATTGCATATTGAGAAAATGGATCCATCCGTCTTGCTTCCCTGCGATGTATAAATTCTTCAACGTTAAAATCTTTTACCTCGCAAGCAAACTTAGTTCTAAATTCTGACGCATCAAACTTAGTTATTGGTCCAGCACCACTAACGCCATTAAATAAATTCTCTTTGTATGATTGGATATCGTTGCCAATCGGAGTCAATGCTCCTAAACCAGTGATTACTACTCTTCTCATAAAACGAAAATAATCTTTTTAATACAGATATTTGGATAATTATCGAGATTTATAATTTGGTAAATATCGATACCAAACATAAGAATTTTTATCTTATTTTTGAATGAATAAAAAAAGCCCCAAATTATACATTTGGAGCTTTTCATAATTATTAATTATACACTATTTCTTTGACTCTAACAATGCTATAGCTTGCCCTACAGTACCAATTTTTTCAGCTTCTTCATCTGGAATTGAAATGTCGAATTCTTTTTCGAATTCCATAATTAATTCTACAGTATCCAAAGAATCTGCTCCTAAATCATTTGTAAAGCTTGCTTCATTAGTTACTTCTGACTCGTCAACACCTAATTTGTCGATGACGATTTTTTTTACTTTGTCTGATATTTCTGACATAATAATCTGTTTTATAGTTGCCGCAAATTAAACTAATCCTTTTGTCATTTCAAAGGAACTTAGTTGATTAAACACATTTCATTACAAGAAACATTGAATTTAAGTTCAACTTTCATTCACAATTGATGATTTCTTGACAAATTTTGAATTTTGTGTGCATTGAAATCAAACAAAAAACAACCGATTTTAAGGTTAACAATGGATTAATTCTGAATTATTGATCAATAGTTACCCTGTGGAATTAAGTATATTTAAGTTTTAAAAGTTAAGCAATTTTGGTTTTTTTGCTTATGAATACAAAATAAGCTAGTATATTGCTCTTTCGCCTTACAATAAGGAAATACATCCCATTCTGGGAATATTTGTTCACCAATTAAATAAGATAGCCCTTGAAGAAATTAAAACTAAGACACCAGAAAACAAAAATTGTAGCAACCATTGGTCCGGCTTCTTCATCAAAAGAAGTGCTATTAGAAATGTTGAAAAAAGGAGCGGATGTTTTTAGATTAAACTTCTCTCATGGCTCTCATGAGCAACATCAGCAAGTAATTGACAATATAGTTTCTCTAAATCAGGAATACAATACTAATATCGGAATTTTAGCAGACCTTCAAGGCCCAAAACTAAGGGTTGGAGAAATGGAAAATGGTGGATTGGACTTTGAAAAAGGACAAATACTTACATTCACCAATGAAAAGTGTGTCGGTAATTCAGATAAAATATATATGTCTTATGACCAATTTGCTCAAGATGTAAATGTAGGAGACAAAATACTTATTGATGATGGGAAATTAATATTTACTGTTGTAGAGTCGAACAATAAAAATCTTGTAAAACTGAAAGCAGTAAATGCAGGTACCTTAAAATCAAATAAAGGGGTCAACTTACCAGAAACCAATGTATCTCTACCTTCTTTAACTGAAAAGGACTTGATTGATTTGGCATACATTTTAACGCAGCCTATAAATTGGATTGCATTATCATTTGTAAGGTCAGCACAAGACATCATCGAATTAAAAGATAAGGTTGCACAAGCAGGCCACATGGCCAAAATTATTGCAAAAGTTGAAAAACCTGAGGCTATAACGGAGATTAAAGGCATCATAAAAGCTACTGATGCAATAATGGTAGCAAGAGGAGATCTCGGCGTAGAGGTACCAATGGAAAAACTGCCAGCATTACAAAAAGACATTATAGCTAAATGTATCCAAAAAGGAAAACCAGTGATCGTTGCTACGCAAATGATGGAGAGTATGATAACGAATCCTTCTCCTACGAGGGCAGAAATAACCGATGTAGCAAACGCAGTACTTGATGGAGCTGACGCTGTAATGCTAAGTGGCGAAACTTCGGTAGGTGCCTATCCAGTAGGTGTGATAGAAGCAATGAGTAAAATTATTGAGGAGGCAGAAAAACACTATGAGTTAACAAGTAAAAGACCGAAAGCAAACAGACGCTCGGAAACATTTTATACGGATACAATTTGCTATAGTGCTGCAAAATTAGCGGAGGAGGTAAAAGCTAAAGCATTGATAGGAATCACTGTTTCTGGTTATACTGCATTCAAAGTGTCCAGTTACCGTCCTTCTTCTGCGATTTACATTTTTTCTTCTGTTAGACAAATGCTTGGAACTTTTAATCTGATTTGGGGTGTTAGAAGTTTTCATTATGATCGTTTTACCTCCACGGATGAAACGATTGATGACTTAATAGAACTTCTTGAAGAAGAGAAATTGTTAAAAAAAGGTGATGTCGTAGTAAATACAGCTTCTATGCCGTTACATAAACGTTTTAGAACAAATACATTGAAAATTTCTATAGTAGAATAATTTAAGTATTTACGAATAGGTATATTATGAAAAAGACACTGTTCAGCATCTTGGTCTTGAGTTGCTTTTACTCAGGGCTATTGGCTCAGGCTGGAATTTACGATGAAGAAGACATCAGTTTTCAAAACAAATTTATGGATGCTCAGTCAGCAAAGTATCTAGAAAAATATGATGAACAAATAGCAATTCTCGAAGAATTAAATAGAAATCATAGAGCTTGTCATGCTTGTTATAAAGAATTAGCTACTGCTTATCTGATGAATGGCGATAACTCAAAAGCAGAAAGCAATATCAAAAGAGCATTAAGTATCGATGAAAATAATGATGCTTATAAAAAGATTGCCTCAGAAATATTTTTAAAAACGGGTAATGATCAAGAAGCAATTGCTGCATTAAAAGATTTGGTTTCTAAAGAAAGAAATGACTATTTATTACATCAAAAATTGGTTTCTGTTTTAGTAAAAACCAATGACGAAAGTCTATTATCAGAAATCGGGAATTATGAATCTAAATTTGGAATAAATGAAAAATCTACGCGCTGGAAGTTGGATTATTATTCTAAAAATAATGATATATCAAATAAAATTCTCGCTGTAGAATCTTTAGTGGCAGAGTACCCTGACAACACCAGATACTTAAACAACTTGGCTAGTCTTTATACAGAAAATAATCAAGTGGATAAAGCAAAAGACACTTATGAACAGATATTAATCATAGATCCAAATGACGCTACTGCAAATCTATTTAATGTTTCTAAAGACATAGAGAATGCACCCAAAGACAGCTACTTAAAAGCAATAATGCCTCTTATAGAAAACAAGTCAATTGGAATCGATGAAAAGATAAAAGAATTAATTCCTTACCTAGAGAACCTAAATTCTGATCCAAATAATCCAGAAACTATCGCACTAAAAAACATATCAGATAAATTAATCCAATTGTATCCAAAAGAAGCTAAAGTATTTGCCCTTAGAGGAGACATAAATTTCAATACTAGTGATTATAAAAATGCTGAAAAAGACTATGCAAAAACCAATGATTTGAATCCAAACAATTTTGAGGTTTGGGATACCAGAATGAGAAATGCCATCCAGCTAGATGATTATGATTTACTAAGTAAAATCTCTACTGAAGCTATAGATTTTTTCCCATTACAATTTAATCCGTACTTTTATAATGCACTAGCTTCTTTAAAAACCAACGATGAAAGCAATGCCAAAAATCAAATGATGGAAGCGCAGTTTATGGTAGGATCAAATCCTATATATGAGGCAAGGATTCAACTCCTAAAAGCTAAATTTGATATAGTCCAAAACAATAACAAAGAAGCCAAAAATAAACTTAATAAATACAATACTGAAAATCCTATAAATGAGTTTCTGATCTATGATTTAATGTTCGATTTATATAAAAATGAAGATTTGGATTTGGCAAAAAAATATTGGGAATTAGCAAAAAAAATGGGTTACAATTCTCCTCAATTTCTAAGTAAAGTTAATGACTAAATTTTTTAAAATATTGTTTTTACTTTTTCTGCCACTTTTTATTATACAATGTAAAACTAGTAAAAAAACAACGCAGATTGAATCTGATATTACACTGAGCGAATCAGAATTACTAAAAGAAATTACTGAAAATAATCTGGTTTACAATACATTAGAAGCGACAGGAACAGCACATGTAAAAACTAATGACTTCTCTATGTCTGGATCTTTTATACTTAGGCTAGAAAAAGACAAGAAAGCCTGGATGTCAATCAGAAAATTTGGATTGGAAGTCGCTAGATTATTGTTAGAAAACGACACTGCAACAGTAATTAGCAGATTCGAAAAATCTTATTATCAATTGGTTGATAAACAAATTTCGGATTTAATAGATTTAGATATCTCCGCTGATCAGATCATAGAATTAATGGCTGGTAATGCACTTTTAAAAGAGGCGGATGTGATGTCTATCTCTCAGGATAGCAGTACATATGAATACGCGGTTGGACTAGATCAAATCATTGGAAGATACTATTATGATTATAAGTATGACGAAGTTTTTAGAAACGAATATTCAGACCAAAGTCTACGTACCGTATCTGTAGATTTCTCGGATATTGAAAAAACAGATAGTATAATATTTGCAAAAAAAAGAACATATAATCTAAAATTGCCTGACTTAGGAAAAGCAAATATTAATGTAAAAATTAATAAATATAATGTTGACAAAACCTTATCTTTTCCGTTTGAAATACCAAGTCATTATACCCGCGCAAAATAGCGCACAACAAAATTTACATGTCAAACTGGGATATCAGTAAACAGAAAAATAAAGGCCTCAAAAAAGAAATCGAAAAGGCTATTATGATCGGTGTTATTAGCCAAAAGGGAAGTCAAGAAAAAACCGATGAATACTTAGACGAACTTGAATTCTTAGCAAGTACAGCTGGTGCAACAGTCGTAAAACGGTTTACACAAAAATTAGCCAGCCCAATAAAATCCACTTTTATCGGAAGTGGTAAAGTGGAGGAAATTGCGCAATACATAGAGGAGCACGATGTTGACTTAGTTATTTTTGATGACGATCTAACTGGTAAACAAACCAATATCCTTGAAGAAACATTCAAAAGAAAGATCATAGATCGAAGTACTTTAATACTAGATATTTTTGCAAGCAGGGCACAATCTGCACAAGCAAAAACTCAAGTAGAATTGGCACAAATGCAATATCTTCTGCCTAGACTCCGTGGGCTCTGGACTCACCTAGAAAGACAACGAGGAGGTATCGGGATGAGAGGTCCCGGCGAGATGGAGATAGAAACAGATAGACGTATCATTAGAGATAAAATCTCAAAACTCAAAAATAGATTGGAAAAAATAGACCTCCAAAATATTACCCAAAGAAAAAATAGAGGTCAACTCATACGGGTATCGTTAGTAGGATATACCAATGTAGGTAAATCTACCATTATGAATATGTTGAGCAAATCAGAAGTATTTGCAGAAAACAAATTGTTTGCAACATTAGATACTACAGTTAGGAAAGTAGTATTTGACACAATGCCTTTTTTACTTTCAGATACTGTAGGTTTTATCAGAAAATTACCTCACCATTTAGTAGAAAGTTTTAAGTCAACATTAGACGAAGTTAGAGAATCAGATATTCTTGTTCATGTTGTCGATATGGCACATCCCAACTACGAAGATCACATGAACACAGTTAATCAAACACTTAAAGATTTAGGTGTAATTGACAAACCTATATTACTCGTTTTTAACAAACTTGATCTATATAAAAAAACATATTTTGATGAATTACTTGATGAAGAAACAAAAGAAGAAATCCTTACTGATCTTCTAAGAAAACATCAAGATTCTACTGACAATCAAGTGCTATTTATTTCTGCACAAGAAAAAATAAATATTGATACTTTCAAAAGCACATTAAAAACTTTAATTGAGGACCAATACAACATCCGTTATCCGTATCAAACAAAAACTTGGTAAAAAAAATGCAGGCTACTATATTAGAAAAATACGCCAAACTATTGGTTGAATATTGTCTTGATATTAAAGAAGGAGATAAACTATTCATTGATAGCTCCACCGCTGGAGAACCATTGGTTAAAGAAGTTTACCGTGCTGCGTATCAAGCAGGTGGCATCGTAGAGTACAATCTCCGTTTCAGTGAAGAAAAGAAAATTAAAATTCAAAATTCGAACGGCAAACAGCTAGATCATGCTGGTATTCTATACACATATGCTATGCAACATTTCGATGCTTATCTTGCCATCAGAGCACCACATAATTTAGTGGAAAACCATTCTCTAGACAAAGAAAAAACTAAGCGTAACGGACAGGCGTATAAGTCAGCACAACAAAATTACTTTAGGAGAACTGCTGACGGAAGTATGGTAAGATCGCTGTGTCAATATCCAACGCAAGCAAGTGCGCAAATGGCAGGGATGTCGCTAGAAGAATATAGTAAATTTGTTTTTAATGCCTGCAGACTCTACGACAAAGACCCAAAAAATTCTTGGCTAACAGTAAGAGAAAATCAACAACATATTGTCGATTACTTAAACACGGTTGACAAATTGAGATACATCACTACTGACACAGATATCGAATTTAGTGTAAAAGATAGAATCTGGATAAATTCAGATGGAAGAACCAATATGCCAAGTGGAGAAGTATTTACTGGACCTATAGAAAATAGCATCAACGGACACATCAAGTTTAGTTTTCCTTCTGTTTATTCTAGTCAAACGGTATCTGGTATCAGTCTTGAAGTAAAAGAAGGGAAAGTAATAAATTGGGACGCTGAAATAGGAAAAGAAGTATTAGACGAAATTTTTGAATTGCCTGGTGCAAGGTATTTTGGAGAAGTGGCAATAGGTACAAACTACAACATTCAAAAAGCCACAAAGAATATTCTTTTTGATGAAAAAATTGGCGGCACCATACATATGGCTGTTGGTCAATCCTATTTACAAACAGGTGGCAAAAACCAATCTCCAATACATTGGGATATGATTACTGATATGCAAAGTGGTGGCCAGATTATTGCAGATGGAAAACTGATTTATGAAAATGGAAAGTTCTTATTTTAACACCTAACACAAATCGAATTTCCTATAAATAAAAATACATAGCGACAAATAGATCCTTCTATTCATGTCAGCTTATTTTAAAGAATACCAATACTTAACTGAATAGACGAATACAGTGGTTTTTAAAAAGTGTATATTTGCTAAAAATAATTTAGCATGAAAAAAATACTTCTAATCACAACACTCGCATTTATTTTGAATACAATAATTGCACAACAAAGTATCGTAAATTATGATATTAATGGTACACAGAGAAGCAGTATAATATATATTCCATCTGATTATAGTGATGGAGATTCTTGGCCTCTTGTGATAAACATGCACGGTCTTGGCTCTAACGCTTCACAACAACAATTCTATAGTTACTTTAATAATGTAGCAGACACTTCACAATTTATCGTTGTATACCCAAATGGTTTAGAGGCAGATTTTGGTGGAGTAACACAACAACAATGGGACAGCTACTTTGGCACAGGTACCGCTGAAAATGATATGGCATTTTTAAATCACCTGATAGATGACATGCATAGAGTTTATAATATAGACCTCACCAGAGTTTACTCAACGGGCATGTCAAACGGTGGTTTTCAAAGCTATAGATTAGCGTGTGAAATGTCAGACAGAATTGCAGCAATAGGATCAGTAACGGGAGGTGTAATCCAAGAACAACTAAACAACTGCAATAACTTAGAATACATTCCAAGTATTTTACAAATTCATGGCACTATTGATGGAACAGTACCTTACCAACCTATTCCAACGCTAGTACAATATTGGAGAGAAAAGCACGGTTGCTCAGAAGCATCTATTATCATAGAATATCAAGACATAAACACAACGGATGCGACTACCGTTACTTCCGAAAATTGGCAAGATTGCTCCTCTGGTGGAGAAGTCATTTTTTACACAGTAGATAACGGTGGACATACATGGCCTGGTGCATTTGATGTAGGAATAGGAAATGTGAATCAAGACATCAAAGCATCAAATGAGATCTGGGAATTTTTTAAAAAATTTCAGCATCCTAATCCAAGATCTGTATTGAGCAACAATAAAAATATTGCAGTATCAACGATATCAGTATTTCCAAATCCAACAAGCGAACAAATCAATATTTCTGGTTTTGAAGGAGATCAATTTGTAATTTCAGATTTAATAGGCAATACAACATTCGCTAAATCAAAAAACAAAATATTAGATGTTTCGCATTTAAATAATGGTGTTTACATCATCCATTCAATAGATAATCCAAATCAGGTTTCTAAGTTTGTGATTCACCATTAAATCAAAAGCGATGTGAATAAAAAGGCTTCTTATTTAAAATAAAAAGCCCATATTAATTCTGATATAACTTATAATTTTGTGTTAATAATTTCCGTATAAAATAGAATTAATTACATTCTTAATAATTTGCGCTTATTAATAATATCAAACTTAAAATCATGAAACAATTTTACGTTCTCATACTAGCGTTGATCAGTATGAATATCATTGCACAATCTACTTTTGAAGTAGAAATTTTTGAACGAGAGTATCAAGTATTAGAGGAAGAAACTATTCTTAACAATGATCTAGAATGGGATGATGAAGTATTTTCTTTCATGCTAGAAGCACCTTTAAATTATTTTGGTGATACAATTACCCACATTGTAGAAATAGGTACTGGCGCAATTGTTGGTTTCGCAACTGGTGAAAGTCCGTACGCCCCAAATTTCAATGTAGGCATGGTTTCTCCAGTAGCTTTGGATCTTGCTTCGATTCCTTCTGCTGATGGTACTACTGGTTCCCCAATAAGTTATCATATTTCTGGCGAATTGGGTTCTAGAGTGATAACAATACAATGGAAGCAAGTTGGATTTTACCGAGAAGAAGCTATTGAAATAGATTCTGCAAGTAAGGTTTCTTTTCAGCTAATATTCTATGAACAAGAACAAGCTTTAGAGTTTCATTACGGAAGAAATGAAATAATAAATCCTGATGAAGTATTTGCCGACTATGGTGGTCTGCTTGCTTTTGCAGGATTCCTAACACCATTTACAGAGATTTATGCTGGCGGAGACATTGGATATGGGATCCAAGGAAACACAACAGACTTTAATCTAGTAACATTGAATATAGAACAGATCGAAAATGAATATGTTGAAATCCCAATCATTGACCCATATCCAACTGACGGCACTGTAATACGTTGGACAAAAGGTGCGCCAAGTTCTAACAAAAACTTAACTCAATCTGACATCAAAATCTATCCTACAGCTGTAACTGATATATTAAATATAGAACAAGCAAAAAAACCAAACAATTTAACTTACCACATTTTCAATACTAAAGGCCAATTGGTTTCCAATGGTAATATGAATGGCGATACCCAACTTAATACAACAGAATTTTCAAAAGGATTATACAAAATTGTGTTTAAAAACAATGATACTAATCAACTTTCAACTTTCTCATTCATAAAAATATAACTAGCAATATTTTGTGCATTTTCCTAAGTAATTATTAACTTAGGAAAATGCTTTTTAAGTCAATCCTAGGCATACTAATCTGTTTAACCCTGTTTGCTTGCTATTCTAGTGATCATAAAGTTCCTCAATTTAAAAATATAGAAATAGTCATTGATGGATTAGACCAAGATTCCATATGGACTGAAGCTAAAACAATAGATAACTTCTCCTGTCCATGGACAAATGACTCCATCCAGCTAACCAAGTTTAAAATTTTAACAGACAGCCAATATCTTTACTTCCATTACACTGCGTTTGATAAACAAATCATTTGTTATAATCATCCCAAAAACCATAAAGCAGTAATTGATTCTGATCGAATAGAATTGTTTTTTAACATTAATGAAAAAATGAATCCTTACTACGGCTTAGAAATGGATGCTTGCGGTAGAGTGATGCCTTTTAAAGGTGTGCATTATAGAAAAGTAAATTATCAATGGGCTTGGCCTGGACTAAAAAAAGAAGACATTTCATCGGATAAATTTCCTAACGGCTATACCGTCGAGGGGAAACTCTCCCTAGATACCTTGCGTGCCTTACAAGTACTTAAAAATAGAACATTAAACATTGGATTATTCCGAGGAGATTATGCAGCTGGCCACAATGGTCAAGAAGTTTTATGGCATACCTGGAAAGATCCGATGACTGAGAAACCAGATTTTCACGTGGCTTCGGCTATTGGGAAAATGATACTTTCTACACAAGATTAATCTATCGAGTATACAACCGATAAAACAATCCAAGAGAAACAAATACTACTACCCCACTGACCATTGCCATATTAACATTTCCATAAAGTATATTACCAGTTAAGAACAATACACCATAAACAAATGCACAACCCAACAACATTTTCAATATTCCATTGGGTAATTCCCATGGTGTATTGTTTAATTCTGATTGATTCATTTCTGCGGTAATTTTTTTCCATCCAGGACCTCCTGGCTGAATAGTTTTACAAAAATTTCTTAGCACAATTTTAGATTCTGCTTTTGTCATATACGTCACCGTTATCCAAATAATAGAAGAGATCAAAACAATCAATGGAAACTTTGACCAAGTAGGAAATATAGGACCAAACAATGCTGCTTCTATAGACTTTATAGAAAACAAAATAGAAACAATGCCCGATGCCACCATTGCAGAAATTTCACTCCATGCATTTATTCTCCACCAAAACCATCGCAATATAAATATCAATCCAGTTCCTGCACCAAATGCCAAAATAAACTCAAACAAATCTAAAGCATCCTGAAAATACAAAGCGATCATTGCACTTAAGACCATTAATAAGATGGTACACAATCTGGCAATTAACACTAAGTTTTTTTCACTGGAATTTGGGTTAACATGTACTTTAAAAAAATCATGTACTAGATATGAAGCTCCCCAATTAAGGTGAGTACTTATTGTCGACATGTACGCGGCAGTTAATGACGCAACTACTAATCCTGTAAGACCAACGGGCAACATGGTTAGCATTGCGGAATAACCTAAGTCATCGCCTAATTTATCCACAGATACATTGGGAAAAGCCTCTTGAATACTTTTTAAGTCTGGAAACAATACCAAAGAACATAATGCTACCAAAATCCATGGCCATGGTCGTACGGCATAATGCATGGCATTAAAAAAAAATGTTGCTCCCATAGCATGATCTTCATTTTTGGCTGCCAACATACGCTGTGCTACATAACCACCACCGCCAGGTTCCGCACCAGGATACCAGCTACTCCACCATTGGATAGATAATGGAATTATTAAAATCGTAATCACAGCTTCTTTATTATTTAAGTCTGGAATGAACGAAAGTTTATCTGATACATTGGGATGGGCAAACAACTTATCTAGACCACCTACTTCAGGTAAATTCACCGTGACTATAGCTGCTCCGATTGCACCTGCCATCGCTACAAAAAATAAAAGAAGATCAGTATACACTACTCCACGAAATCCACCTAAAGCACTAAATATAACGGTAATTGTAGACGCTATCAATACCGTGTAAATAGGATCTAATCCCATCATTACTTCACCAATCTTTATTGCTGCCAAAGTTACACCTGCCATCGCCAATACATTAAAGAAAACACCAAGATATATTGCCCTAAATCCTCTAAGAAATTTTGCTGGTGCGCCACCATATCTTAGTTGATAAAATTCTAAATCTGTTTCTACATTAGACTTACGCCACAACTTAGCATATACAAACACCGTTAGCATACCTGTCAATAAAAATGCCCACCAAACCCAATTACCAGAAACGCCATCTTGGCGAACTATACTTGTTACTAGATTAGGCGTATCAGTAGAAAAAGTGGTTGCGACCATTGACATCCCCAACAACCACCAAGGCATTCTCCTACCAGACAAAAAGTACTCCTTAGTGCTTTGTCCCGATTGCTTTGATACTAAGATCCCGATCCCCAAAGTACAAGTTAATACTGCTGCGATAATTAACCAATCAATAATATGTAGCTGCATGATTTTTTAATTTAAAATTCAATATAGAGAATAATAATGTATACTGATTAGTTTTTTAGTTTATAGTTTGTATTATTGAATTTGGATTCACAAAAAATTCATATCGACAGAATAATTACTCATTGACAAAGTATATCATTAATTTTGTAGTACACACATTTTGAAAGAGACCATAAAAATATCAGGAACAGTTTTACTAGCATCAGATTTTCATTTGGGAATTTCTGGTATAGATGACACAAAAACAAGAGAAAATAAAATTGTTGCTTGGTTAGACTCTTATCGTGGACGTTTTCAACACTTGATTCTTGTAGGTGATATTTTTGATTATTGGTTTGAATATAAATCTGTCATTCCTCGAGGCTTTAGTCAGTTTTGGAGTAAGATGCGATTGCTGCGAGACGAAGGGATTGATATATACTTTTTTACTGGTAATCACGACATGTGGATGTTTGATTTTGCTACGCAAGAATATGGCATTCCAATATTGCGTGACCCTCAGTTATTTGAGATCAATGGATTTAAGACGATCATTCACCATAGCGATGGATTGGGTCCAGGAGATTATAGTTATAAATTTATAAAGCGCGTCTTTAGCAATAAATTGGCGCAATTTTTCTTTTCAACTTTACATCCCAATATTGGTATTGGATTAATGCGTTTCTTTTCTGGAACGAGTCGGAAATATGGAAAAGACATCGAAGCATTTCAAAACAAAAAAGAACGTCAAGTAATATACGCTGAAAATGAGCTATCCAAAAATGATATTGATTTTTTTATTTTTGGACATAGACACCTACCGATAGACTATCTACTTTCCAATAAAAAATCTCGATATATCAATCTAGGAGATTGGCTTTATCATTATACTTATGTAGTGTTTAATGAGGATGGACCAAAATTGATTTATCATGAAAAATAATTGGCAATTTCTTATCGTGGTTATTGCAATGGTACTCACTGCATGTTCTACTAATAAAATAGTCGACAAGGAGCTTGTACAAGAAAGTTATTACGCACAGATCGAAGTAGATATATTTTCGAATGTCTATACGATACAAAATGCAGTATTATCCAAGCTCGATAAGCAGTTAGATACTTTGTTTGTGTTCAATCTTTTTGGCGTTGATGCCATAGATCTTATGAATGTCGATAACCCGAATCAAATTTTGCTTTTTTCGGAATTGGGACAACGGATTTGGATATTAGATTCTGCACTATCGGTAATTAAAGAGATTAATTTAGCAGATTATGACCTTGGATTTATTGCCGCTTGCAATCGTACTAGAGACAATCAGATGCTCATCCTAAGCGGTGATTCAAAACAATTTTATAAGATTGATGAATCAGGAAAAATCCTTTCTCAATCGGACATTCTTTGGAATGTAGATTTCACAAATCGAATTCTGGATTTTAAGCAATCAGAAGATAAAATCTATTTAAGAGAAAATGGAAAATCTACAATTAAGGTATATGATGAATTTGGTAACTTTCTAAAAGCAATGCCGAAAATAGACACTAAAAAACGGTTTGCAGTCCAAAAAGAAAAGCTCATATTTGGAAACCAATATGAGCTTTTCTTTATAGATTTTACTGATCCACTTGATAATTATCATAGTCTATATAAATCTAACTTGGAGATTTTAGACTTTGATATTAGCGGAAATGTCATTTATATTTTAACACAGAATGCAATTAAAACTAAGGACATTATACCGTCATAATATCTTTTTCTTTAGCAACCAACATAGATTCGACTTCAGCATAATATTTTTTCATCAGAGATTCCACCTCAGCTTCTTTTCTTTTTCCAGCATCTTCTGGGTATCCATCTTTTACTTCTTTTTTGATGAATTCCATCATTTTCTGACGTTCATTTCTAATACTAATTTTTGCTTGCTCGCCTTCTCCTTTTACTTGTTTTACCAGTAATTTTCTTCTTTCTTCTGTTAACGTAGGAATTATTATTCTTACGAATTCTCCATCATTCATCGGTGTAATACCAAGATTTGCAGCGAATATTGCTTGCTCAATAGCACCTAACATGCCTTTTTCCCAAGGTTGAATACTTATGGTTTTAGAATCTGGTGTTCCAAGGTTTGCCACTTGGCTCAACGGAGTTGGATTACCATAGTAATCAACCTTTATTCCATCTAACATTGCTGGACTTGCTTTTCCAGCCCTAATTTTTATTAATTCGCTTTTGAGGTGTGCCATTATTTTCTGAAAAGTAGCATTTCCTGCAGGTATTAAACCTTCTATATCAATTTCCATACGTAATTATTTACATTTTCTAACGCTAAAATAAAAAAGGAGTTCCAAACTAGTGTTGAAACTCCAAATTTTATCACTTTTTTAGAGAATTGTCTTTTTTACTTTATTACATTGAAAAAGAAAATTATCTATTTGACGATATTAATTCTTAACAAATTTGAAAGACTTTTATCAGTTGGGTACTAAAAAAAAGGAGTTTCAACATATTGCTGAAACTCCAAATTATAATTTTAAAAGTACCTTATTGATACTAAAAAAGTTTTAATCGTTTGATCCCATATATCTCATTAAGAAATATAAAAACATCACTAATGCTGATAAAGCAGAAGCAACATAAGTCATCGCTGCCCACCAAAGTGCATCTTTAGCTCCATCATATTCTGCACCATGCGTAGAACCAGATTCATCCAACCATACTAACGCTCTCCTACTCGCATCAAATTCTACTGGTAACGTGATCAATGTAAATAAGGCAGTTATTCCAAAAGTAATAACTAGAGCCAACATTAGCCAGTTTGCCGCGCCAGCACCTAAAGCTGCTGCACCAAACATAAAGCCCATAAACAAGAACTGTTGCATTCTTGAGGATATTTGCACAGCAGGAACCAACTTGGACCTCATGGTTAACCATCTATAAGCAGTTGCATGTTGTACCGCGTGACCACATTCGTGCGCAGCTACTGCGGCAGCAGATACATGTCTACCTTGGTATACATCAGGGCTTAGTGATATTGTCTTATTTGTCGGATTATAATGATCGGTAAGCATACCTTGACCTTGTACGATTTTCACATCATTTATTCCATAATGTTTTAACATATCGTGTGCTACTTCTGCACCTGATTTTCCGCTAGAAACGCCCATTTTAGCATAGCGATTAAATTTACTTTTTAATCTGTTACTTATCAGCCATCCTACTAATGTGAAAAAACCAATAATTACATAATACATCATCATAGTCTTGACAATTTTTTTTAGTTTATAATATCAAATCTAGTATAAGGAATCAACGCTTTCGGTATTTTAATACCTTCTGGAGTTTGATGATTTTCTAATAATGAAGCCACAATTCTAGCAAGAGCCAATGCACTACCATTTAAAGTATGTGCCAATTGTGTTTTACCATTTTCGTCTCTGTATCTCAATTTTAGTCTATTACTTTGATACGTTTCAAAGTTTGATACTGAACTTACTTCCAACCATCTCTTTTGTGCAGCCGAATAAACTTCAAAATCAAAAGTCATCGCCGCAGCAAAAGTTGCATCTCCACCACATAAACGCAATATACGATATGGCAGTTCCAATTTTTCTAATAATCTTTCTACATGAGCTACCATTTCCATCTGCGTCTCATAAGATTTTTCTGGAGTTTGGATCTGAACAATTTCTATTTTATCAAATTGGTGTACTCGATTTAAACCTTTTACATGTGAGCCATAACTTCCTGCTTCTCTTCTAAAACATGGAGTGTAACCTGTGACTTTTAAAGGTAAATCTTCGTTTTTAATGATGTCACCACGGAATATATTTGTCAATGGCACTTCAGCCGTTGGGATAAGGTAAAATCCATCTTTTTCCATATGATACATTTGACCTTCTTTATCTGGTAGATTACCTGTTCCTTTGGCTGATTCTGCATTCACCATAAGTGGAGGCGCAAATTCCTCGTAACCAGCAATCTCTGCTTCTTCTAAAAAGAAATTTATTAATGCACGGCACAATTTAGACCCTTTACCTCTAAAAACTGGAAATCCAGCACCCGTAATCTTAACCCCCAGTTCGAAGTCAATTAAATTGTATTTATCAGCCAGTTCCCAATGCGGTAATGCACCTTCGCCAAGATTTGGCAATTCATCAGCCCAATCTTTTACTACAACATTGTCCTCTTCGCCTTTTCCGAAAGCAACATCTGCATGCAATGTATTAGGAATGCCAAGCAATAATTCTTCGATTTCTAATTTTACAGCTCGTATTTCTTCCTCTTTTACTTTGATTTCAGATTTTATTTCTGCAATAGAAGACTTTAAAGATTCTGCTTCATCGTGCTTTCCATCGCGCATGAGTCCACCAATTTGCTTTGAGGCAGTATTGACCTTATTTAAATTATGGTCATTTTCCGTTTGTAGCGAACGTCTTTTATCGTCTGCAACTACAACTTTATCTAAGACATTTATCTGTTCCTCGGACCAGTTTCGCTTTTTTAAGCTTTCTACAATTGTGTCTTTTCTATCTCTAATGTCCTGTACTACTAACATTTAAAAATTATTATATTTTACTGAAATGTAAATTTTTATGACACAAAGGTAAGATTTTGTTTTTCAAATAAATAAGTCTATATTTGCAAAGTATTCACATCGAGAGAAGATATAATACGTTCTTATCTTATATCTCCCAAAGAATTACCCACAAAATTTGACTAATTTACTACAACAAGAAGTATGTTTGATATATTACAGCTGAATGAAATGCTCGTTCCTGAGCTAAGAGATTTGGCAGAAAAAATTGGCCTTAAATCTTACAAAAGATTAAGCAAACAAGATTTAATCTATAAAATTTTGGATCAGCAGGCGATAAATGGTAAAGGCGCTACTGAAGAAAAGCCAAAAGCTAAAAAAACTCCAGCAAAAGAGCAAAAACCTACTAAGAAAAGACCGCCTAAAAAAGAATCTCCAGCCAAAGCTGAAAAAGCCAATGCTGTTGAAATAGAAGCTGTCGAAGAAAAAGAAGTCGCTGTAGCAAAAGAAAAAAGGCAACCAGCTAGAAATAATAATTCTCAAGAAGACCGTAAACCCGAAAACAACGAAAGAAAGGAACGTAACGAGAATAATGATCGTGGTCAAAAAAACGATCGAAAAGAAAGAAACGAAGACCGAGATAGACAAGATAATCGTAAAGCTGAGGAAAGAAAAGATGATCGCCGAGACGACAGAAAAGATAGAAGAGATGATCGTCGAGACAACAGAGACAATAGAAGAGGTAGAGATGATAGAAAAGACGATAGAAGAGACGATCGTCGAAAAGATAGAAGAGATGATCGTAGAGATGAAATAGCTGATAAAGATAGGTTTTATGTAGAAACTGATGGAGTAGTTGAAGGCGAAGGAATATTAGAAATGATGGCTGACGGTTATGGTTTCCTAAGATCTGGAGATTATAACTATTTATCAAGCCCTGATGATGTATATGTATCTCCATCTCAAATAAAATTATTTGGTCTAAAGACTGGTGATAATGTAAAAGGCTCAATTAGACCACCAAAAGAAGGTGAAAAATACTTTGCATTACTTAGAGTTTCTGAAATTAATGGGCTTTCTTCTGCACAGATCAGAGAAAGAATTCCATTTGATTATTTAACTCCGCTCTTCCCTACTGAAAAATTTAAATTGACAAACCATCCTGCTGGTAAAGATTATGGCAATCGGTTGATTGACTTATTTGCACCAATAGGAAAAGGTCAAAGAGGATTAATCGTAGCTCAGCCTAAAACTGGTAAAACATTCTTACTTAAAGATGTGGCAAACGCAATAGCAACCAATCATCCAGAATGTTATATGATTGTGTTATTGATCGATGAAAGACCAGAGGAGGTTACGGATATGCAACGAAGTGTGGATGCAGAAGTGATCGCATCTACATTTGACATGCCAGCAGAAAATCATGTTAGGGTTGCTAATATTGTTATAGAAAAAGCCAAAAGAATGGTAGAATGTGGTCATGATGTGATTATACTTCTAGATTCTATTACGAGATTAGCGAGAGCCTATAATACAGTAGCGCCATCATCAGGAAAAGTACTTTCAGGTGGTGTTGAAGCAAATGCATTACAAAAACCTAAGAAATTCTTTGGGGCAGCTAGGAATATAGAAAACGGTGGTTCTCTTACGATTCTTGCCACTGCATTGACAGATACAGGTTCTAAAATGGATGAAGTAATCTTTGAAGAATTTAAAGGAACTGGTAACATGGAACTGCAGTTGGATAGGTCATTGGCTAACAAGCGTCTATATCCTGCGATCGACTTTACAAGATCGAGCACGAGAAGAGAAGAATTGTTAATGGATGAGATGACATTAAAAAGAATGTTTTTACTTAGAAACCACCTTGCAGATATGAAAGCTGATGAAGCATTCAACTTCTTAAAGAAGCAAATGGTCGGTACTAAGGATAATGAAGAGTTCATGATTGCCATGAACGGATAAATTTTGGCCTACTATTGGTATTATCACTAAATAGGCTTACTTTTGCGCTCCGTATATTGCGCGTAGATTTTAAATTGGATATATAATGAAAAGGACTTTCCAGCCATCAAATAGAAAAAGAGTTAACAAACACGGATTTAGAGCTAAAATGGCTACTAAAAACGGACGTAAACAGTTAGCAAGAAGAAGAGCTAAAGGTAGACTTAAGCTTACCGTTTCTGACGAAATGCACGTGAAATAGGATATTTGTCCTATTTCCTTCCTACTTAAAGTGCTCTTATGAATAAATTTAGAGCCACTTTATCCAAATCAGAAAGACTCAAAAGTACAATTGCACTAAATAATCTTTTTAGTGAAGGGAATGCTGTATTTGCATATCCCATAAAGCTATTCTATAGAATTATTCCAAATTCTGATTCAGACCTATCACTGAAGTTTGCTGTATCTGCCCCAAAGTCAAAATTCAAAAAAGCAGTAGATAGTAACAGAATCAAACGGGTAATCAGAGAATCTTACCGACATGCTAAAGTTCCATTTCTAGAAAAGCACTTTGAAAAACCAATGACCATTCATTTATTCGCTATTTACGTTGGAAAACCCGATGGTGAAACGATGATTGATAAGGGTATGCGAAAGTGTTTAGGGAAATTGGAGGCTT
>JAHDBF010000042.1 GCA_020630525.1 Saprospiraceae bacterium | reverse complement strand
CCAGGAGAGTTTACCAATGGAGAGGCAAATAAACCATTTAAACTATTTAACAACTGGTCTCTAACAGAGCTCATAAAGAAAAAAGCATCATTGTTTAAACTATGAATTTCTACAGTAACGGTATCTCCAGTCTCCCATGAACTTTGCCCAATAGAGTCAACAACTGGATTTATTAATTCTCGTATTGGAGTGATAAAAATCAATCCATCAATGATTCCACCATCATCAAAACCTGCATCAAAGGCTAAATTTATTTCTTGAGGATTGCTGAGATATTCATGATTTTTATAACTCTTTATCCAATAAGAATTTCCGATACCTAATGGGTCTCTTGCATAAAACTGACATCTTACGCCTTCAGTAAAAGGATCATCAGAAATCTCTTGTGCAATACTATCTATCTCTGGTGAGATAAACATTTCTGCAGAAGCACTTATCTGCTTTCCATCTAACTGGATATCCAATTCAAAAGAGTCACCAATTTCTCCGAGTGTATTCTGATCTTCATCCCAAATGTAATTTCCATCACCTTGATCAGTGAAGATGTACGAATTTCCATTTGATGAATTTACTTTAACTTGAGCTCCCGTTACTGCTGGAGTAAAATTGCTGTCAAAATAAGTCTGAGTTTGCGTAATACGGATTACCTGCGCGGTATCTCTATTGTCTA
This sequence comes from Saprospiraceae bacterium, assembly GCA_020630525.1. Classification (GTDB taxonomy): domain Bacteria; phylum Bacteroidota; class Bacteroidia; order Chitinophagales; family Saprospiraceae; genus JAHDBF01. The sequence continues at coordinate 23,770 of JAHDBF010000042.1, read as the reverse complement.
ACCAAGCTTCTACTACCGTTAAGGTTGCTGCTTCATCTACTTCAATATCTACAACCTCTTCACATGAGGCGAAAATAAATAGTGTGATATATAGAAGTGAAATTAATTTTAATATATGTGTCATAACTGATATTCTAATTGATTATTTAAAGGTAAAGTTGTAACTGATTGACGGAATGAAATTACCGATTACACTCAGCTGAATAGCTTCTGTGTTTATCATTGCTCCAGCTTCTGCATCAAACTCTGGTCTTACAAAAATTGAAAACGGGTTCTTTCTATTATAAAGGTTATAGACACCAAAAACCCATTCTCCATCCCAACGTTTTTCTTTGTTTTGCTTTCCTTTATATGTCGCAGAAAAATCTAATCTGTGGTATGAAGGTATCCTTACATTGTTTCTTGTATCGTTACCGTTATGTGGTACTATGTAAGGTCCAATTTCATATCTAGAAGTTGGAAAAGTTGCTGGAGTACCAGAAACATATGAAAATACTGCAGAACAAGACCAACGATCATTAAACTCATAAAATCCAGAAATATTTAGGTTATGCAACTGATCAAATCTTGACGCATACCACTCACTGTTATTGATGCCATCCACTTGTCTTTCCGTTCTCGCAATAGTGTATGCCACCCAACCTGTGAATTTTCCTTTTTTCTTTTTTAACTGCAACTCAAGACCATAAGCTCTACCCTGCCCTTCTAATAAGTCTCCTTCTAAAAAAGTATTTAATAGCAAATCTGCGCCATCAATGTAATCAACCAGGCGATTCATTTTTTTGTAATAAATTTCAGATGAGAACTCATAACTGTTATCTCCAAAGTTTTTAAAATAACCTAATGCAACTTGATCTGCTAATGCAGGTTTAATATTGTTGGTACTAGGTGTCCAAACGTCAACTGGAGTAGATGCAGTGGTATTTGATACTAGGTGAATATTTTGTGCTGTCCTGTTGTAACTTGCTTTAAGAGATGATGATTTTGGTAAAGGTACTTTGATAGAAAATCTTGGTTCCAAATTATTGTAGGCCTTTATGACTTCCCATTGATCATAATCAGTTGAAGAAGTTGGAAAACTTTGTTGTCCAGGAATCGGAGATGGGGCAAATTCGTAAGCTGTTCCTTTTCCAGTGTATAGAAAGTTAGACCATCTTAATCCGTAATTTATTTTTATTCCGTTGTCAAAATTTTGTTCATTTTCTACATATAATCCGTTTTCAATAGCGTATTTATTGTCTAGGCTAATGTCTGTAGTTTCGCCTTCGCTCACGCCAATTGCCTGACCTGGTTTAAAGGTATATATGATACTCTGCCCTCCAAAACGCAAAATGTTGTTCGGATTCAGGAAGTATGTCAACTCAGGTTTAATGCTAACATTTTCGATACTAGCGTTCCAATCAAATTTATTCGCGGATTCGTTTCCAAATGAAATTTTATAATCATAATCAGAATAAAACATCGTTATATTGCTGAATAGTTTCTCACTAAATAGGTGGTTCCATCTTAATGTTCCTGTGCTATTCCCCCAGCTAAATCCTGCTTGATCGCCAAAACCAAAATTATCTCTTCCGAAATATCCTGAAAGAAATACCCTATTTTTTTCATTAATATTATAATTTGCTTTGGCAGTAAGGTCGTAAAAATTTAGCTTTGAATCCTTAAGGTCATCATTTAAAAATGGTTGTGCCAACACATCTGCATAAGATCTTCTACCTGCAACAATAAATGATGCTTTATCTTTTATGATAGGTGCTTCTATCGAGAGTCTGCTAAATATCAAACCGATACCACCATTCATTTCGAAATTCTTACTATTTCCTTCTTTCATCCTTACATCAAGAATGGAAGAAAGTCTACCTCCATAACGGGCAGGAATTCCCCCTTTATATAATTTTACATCCTTAACCGCATCAGGGTTAAACACAGAGAAAAATCCAAATAAATGCGAAGAATTATACACTGGAGCTTCATCAAGTAATACTAAATTTTGATCAATGCTACCACCTCTTACATTAAACCCTGTAGCTCCTTCTCCTACTGTAGAAACACCAGGCAATAATTGTATACTTCTGATTATTTCCACTTCTCCAAGGAATGCTGGCAGACTTTTAATGGTAGAAATATCTAATTTCTCGACACTCATTTCTAACTCGGTTACATTTCTGTCTTCAGCCTCGGCTTTAACAACAACCTCTACTAATGTATTGGCTTCAAATCCCAATTCTACATCCATCGTTATATTTTGAGACAACTGTATTTCCTTTGATTGAGTTTCGTACCCTAAGTAACTATAATCTATTGTGTAATCTCCAGACTCTAAGGAAAGAGAATAAAAGCCATACTCATTGGAACTAACTCCTTTGGATGTTCCAGGAATATATACTGTAGCTCCTATTAAAGTTTCTCCATTGGTTACATCTTTTATGTAACCGCTTATCGTATATTTCTCTTGAGCTAAAAGTGCAATAGACATCAGCATTATTAAGAGGCTGAAAAATATTTTTTGCATGAAATTGATTTTTGTATTAAACGCTTAACTATTGAGGCTTGTTTAATTTATTGTTTTAATAAATTCCAAAATTACTATTGTTTATATATTCATAATTAAAATTCCGATGAATTAACCTTGATCTTAGATGAACATAAATAATTTTAAAAGAAAAAAGCTTGCCCATTTAGGCAAGCCTCTTCACTTAAATTAACCATTAATTTTTACTGCTAAAACAACGCTATATTATTTCTTTGTAACTGGTGTTGCAGGTGCAGGAACTGTCCATGATCTTATGAATAATCTTTTAAACATTTTTGTAATTTTTATTTATTTTGAATAATTGTAGTTCTAAGACGTGCGAAACATAAATTTGTTACTCATATTTTGAATTATTTTAATTTTGTTTTTAGATGCATTTAATTTACAAACCATATATTATTTTGCACTTGTCAGATTTTCCAAATAGAAAGTGGCAACTTCTAGTAAGGTCATAAATTAATTAAGGAATAGATAAAAAAACTGATACATAATAAATAATGTTAATATATTGTGAATGAAGCAATTGCAAAATTTACGACAAAAAGAGGCACTGAAAAAGGATAATTTTCACGTCAATAAATTCTGTTTTTCCATCTTAGGTCATTTAAGTGCTATACGAATTAAAGGTTGGTTTGCGTTTCATATTTCATCAAGCCACCATTTAAAATCATCATGAATTTCAGAAAACAATTGCTCCTCTTATGCATTTTACAAATGACAATAAATTTATTTGGGCAGGAAGCTTCTGGATTATTCTATGGTAACTACAACGGATTAAGTTCAGCATCAATAAATCCTACTTTTGTCAACAAATCCCCATTTAAGTGGGAACTGCAAATTATCGGTGCACAGTTATTTGCACAAACAAATTATGGATCGATAAGAAGTACAAATACTTTTCATTTATTAAATAATGCCGATCTAGTATCGATTCCAGAGGATTTAAATACTACTAGTACATCCTCATTAGCAGTTAACTTTAGCAACACAACGAGGAGAAAACATTTTAATCTTCAAAGCTCAATCTTAGGTCCAGGAATATTATTGGGTATTGGAAACAGTAAGATTGGATTATCCACTAAATTTAGGACGTATGCTTCGAGTTATAAAATTCCTCCTGTACTCAATTACAGAGACTTACAAACTGGGGAATTAGATTCCGAATTATTACTAAAACCTTTTGACATTAACGCCGCAGCTTGGCTAGAAATTAATGGTCATTATGTATACAACATTGGACATCAAAGTATTGGAATCACCGCAAAATATATAAAAGGATATGCTGGAGCTTACCTTAGTAATGATAAAGATTTTGGATTCATAAATATTCCTGGAGATACTATTGTTGGAGTTTTAGAAGGACAATTTCAGCTCGGATATACGGATGGTATTGACAAAACTAGTCAGGGTTTTGGGATAGATATTGGTTGGAATCAATATGACAAAAAGACTAAAACAGATGTCGGAGTATCTATACTGGATGTAGGCTATATTAATTTTTCTGGTAAAACCTATCAGATAAATACAGAAGAAAATAAAAGAGTCTATGGACAGACTTACAGTGAGTTTTCAGAGCTAGACCAATTTTTAAATCAGCTACAAGAAGATGAAATTGCGATAGATAGCAGCGCTAAATTTAGGCTTCTATTACCTACTGCCATTAGTATTCAATTTAGTACACAATTGTATAAAAATTATTTTGTTGGAGGATCAATTGTTCAAAGAATCAAAGTTTCTAAAAAACAAATTGCTAGAGCAAATAATGCCAACATTACACCGTACTACGATAGTAAATTATTTTCTGCATTTCTGCCGTTTACACTTTATGACTATAGATATTTAAGGGTTGGTACTGCGATAAGATTTGCTTTTTTAACAATAGGCAGTGACGATCTATTCAGCTTAATCTCAAAGGAGAAAAAATATAACGGTACTGATATATATTTAAAATTAAATCTATTTCAATTCTGGAATAAGAAAGCTGCCAAAATGAAAAAAGATAAAGCCAAAGGTAAAAACATTCAATGCTACTTCTAACTAGCTTCCGAAGCTACCATATCTTTTACATTCAACATGAAACCGACTTTATAGACGTTCTGAATCTCTAAGCTTGGATCAAGACTCAATTTTTTCCTTAACCGCGAAATGTACACATCAAAACTCCTACCTAGAAAATAATCACATTTACCATAGATGTATTTAACCGCATCTTCTCTCTTCAATACTTTATTTAAATTTAAACACAATAGCCTTAATACTGTATTTTCTTTTTCCGTCAAACGCATAACCTCTTTGTCATAAATAAGTTCTTGACGCTCATAATTAAACACGAATCCTCCAAGATTAAATTTAGAAGGCGCATTTTCAAATTGATCTTTTTTATGTCTTCTAAGTACTACATTAATTTTACAAAGTAATTCTTGTTCGTCAAATGGTTTAGAAATATAATCTTCTGCACCAATAGAGTATCCTTGGAGTAAATCTTCCTTCATTGATTTAGCGGTGATGAAAATAAAAGGCGTTTCTAGTCCTTTACTTTTCATAGTTTTCGCAAGCGAATATCCATCGAGTTTAGGCATCATAATATCTAATAGGCAAATATCATAATGATTTTTTTCTACAGCATTTAGTCCTGCTAAACCATCTCTACACAATTTTACTTCAAAATTTTCTGACTCTAAATAATCCATGAGCAGAAATCCCAAATTTAAATCATCTTCTACTAAAAGTATTTTCTTTTTTATCATTGAATTGTATATGGTAAGGTTAAGACAAATTTGCTTCCTCGACTTAATTCACTATGCACATTTATAAATCCTTTATGCATCTCTATCACACGTTTTACATATGCTAATCCAATTCCAAAACCATTAGAAGCTCTTATGTCGCCAGTGTTCACTCTTTGGAATTTTTCAAATATATGCTCTTGATCTAAACGACAAATACCAACACCGTTATCTGAAAATGTAACTTTAATTGTATCTGCCAATTCTAAAATAAAAACATCCACTATTGGCTTGCTTTCGCAATACTTTAATGCATTGTCAATAAGATTTTTAAATGCAGTTGTCAGGTGAAAATAATCTGCTTCTATCATTAAGTCAGGATTATCAATATGCAAATTTACTTTGGCATCTTTTTCTTCAATTATCAATTGTAAGTTAGCTACTGCATCTGCAAGTACTTGTTTTACATTTAATGCTTCTTTCTTTAAACGATATTCTCCACTTTCCATTTTGGATAGATACAATACACGTTCTATTTGGTCTGTCAATTTACTATTTTCAGACTTTATAATTTCTAAATACTTATCATTGGCTAAAGATGCATTTCTTTTTCGCAACATGGATAATGCCAGAGAAATACTAGTCAATGGTGTTTTCAATTCATGCGCTGTATTGTTGAAAAAATCAACATTATTATCTGTTATTCTTTTTTGCTTCACTAATGAAGAAAGGATTAAAAAAGATACACCTGCAAGTAAAATAAAAATTGCAATAAACGAAAAGATGATAAATTTCATCTTGTCAAAAAGATAGTTTTTTTTCGAGTCAAAAGAAACTCCCAATTTATAATCTTGATTGTTGCCTTTCAAACTATTGATAGAACAACAATACGTTCCGCTACCCGCAGTATAATTATCATCAAAAATATCTACACTATATTTTTCATCAATACCATAACAAGACATATAGTTCTTAAGGCTAACTTCTAATTCTAATTGGTTGCTATAAGACAATGGTTTTGTCTCAGATGTGATATAGGTATAACTAGTGTTTTCACCGCAAATTTCTTCTTCATTTAAGTCTAGCTCGGTGTGATGTAAACTATTAAAATCAGACAAAGCACTCCCTATTGCCAAGTGTACTTTTTGATCAAACTGCTCTTCAATCAATTTTTTTGAAGTAGTAAACCAATTAATTTGGATAGCTACTAAAGACAATAATGCAAAAGACAGCAAGGTAAAAAGTAAAGGAACCTTATAGTTTTTAATAAATGAATTCATTAAATGCGTTACGCTATTTTAAAATACTCCCTAAAGAGACAACTTTATTTTGATTGATGCCTATCGTTTAACAACTTTTTAACAAGCCTTTATCAAGTTTAATACAGATTGAGCAGCTTTGTAAATCTAATTTTGAATGCATAATTAATCTGGTAACTCAGCAGCTCTGAGTGGTTAAAAAAAATTACATTTTTATGAAAAAGATTATTGGTTTTTATTTAGCATTTTTTCTATTAAGTGTGTCTATAAATGCACAATCTACAGCTTCTACATCTACAGAAGGTATTAAAAAATCATGCACACCAACTAAAGAATGCGCAAAGAAAATGGGAATGACTTTAGCGGAATGCAAAAAAGTATGTACTAAAGCTAATACACAAACAAGCACTGTTGATGCCAGCACAGATGAAAACTTTAAGGTAACTGGGTCAGATACCAAAGTTGCGTCTGCTAGTGTAACAGGCGCTACTACCAATGAAAACAACAATGAAAAATCAAAAAATTGTAGTGCTACAAAAAGCAAGTGTTGCAAAAAAGGTGCAAAGAAAGGAGCAGAAAAAGTAGAGTAATCGAGTCAAAAAAATTACATCAAGTCAGGTGATTTCTGTCAGTGAATTGCTTTACTTGGTGTAATTCTTTTTTTACTTAATTATCAACAAATACTTATTTTTTATCTTCTGAATAAAATTAGTTTTAATAACAATCCATTCATAAATCACAATACCTAGTGACCCACAAATAAATCCTGCAATCACATCTATAACATAATGATGGTAAGTATATACTGCAGAAAACCAAATTCCGACAACAATAATTCCACTGAAGAAAGCAAGTATTTTAGATTTGTGTTTTATAGCATAATAAAAAACAGGCATAGGATAGGCTGCATGCAAGGATGGCATTGCTGCAAAAATATTAGAATTCTGTGTATAAATATTTTCAAAAATATTCAGACCTAGCAACTCATCAAAGCTTAACAATCCAGCCGCGCTAGACGCCACATTAAAATCTAAATCAAATCCATAATTAGCAACGTACCATGGCGGTGCAGCAGGATAAGCATAGTACACAATCCAACCTAAAATGTTTATCGTAAAAAAGCAAATTAAAAAATCAAACAACAAAGATTTGTCGACAAAAAACAAATAGATGGTAAAGGCAAAAGGTACTGGTATCCAACATAAATAAAATGCCCCAGTCATTACATTTAAAAAGTCTGTTTGCACCAATTCAAAGTAAGCGCATGGTATTACCGTTACATCTTCATATAGAATTCCGAACATACTTAGCTCTGCATTGTAGATCTCTTGGATTGATACTTCATTAACCAAGTAATTGGGAAATAACTTCATGTAGTCATAAATGATCCCATATAGGATAAAAGGAGAAATCGCAATTAATAATTTCCTAGAATTATCATGCCCAAAATAACACAAAACAAAAACACCAATCATCATCAAGTGATCTGATCTCAATCCTATGGTTAGCGCATTAAAGGCAATTAAAAAGATACAAATTGACAGAAATAATAAATCTGATTTTCTAATCTTAAAATCCATTCCTCAATTTTCTTTTAGCTTAACAACATCCATCATCATTGCATATTTTGGACGGAGCGTAACGCTGGGTGCTATATCAGCTTTTACATAAGCATCACAAGTAAAATCAAACTTTGTTAATAAGTGATAAAGAGCCAATTGGATTTCCATCATGGCAAATTGGTGACCAATACATAAACGAGGTCCACCTCCAAAGGGGAAATACGTATAAGGTCTAATATTCTTTTTATTCTCTTTTGAAAATCTTTCAGGATCAAACTTTTCTGGATCTATCCAATTTTCTGGATCATGATGAATGCCATAGATGAATATATTTACAACACAATCTTTACTGATACGCACTCCGTTATACTCATCCTCGACGATTGGCAATCTATCTACAATCCAAGCTGGAGGATAAATTCTCATTGCCTCAGAGGCCACTTGTTTTGTGTAGCTTAGTGACATTACATCTTCTAAAGTTAAGGATTCAGAAAGGTGCTTTTGTTGGCATTCGCTTCGCAATTTTTTAAGTTCCGCGCGATTCTTATCTAACAAATACAGAGTCCAAGTTAACGCATTAGCGGTAGTCTCATAGCCTGCCACAAAAATAATCAATACTTCATCTAGTAATTGCTGATCACTCATTCCCTCATCAGTTCCTTCATATCTAGCAGCCAGTAACATGTCTAACACATCGTCATTTGCGCTTTTGGTATTTTTTCTTTCATGGATGACATTTAATATTAATTGATACAATTCTTTAGTCAACGCTTTATTACGTTTTGTTTCTCCAGTAACATTTCTAAACCATTTTAAATATGGTTGGCGGATGTTTTTAACTAAAGCTGCTTGTAAAATATCAACACCGTCTTTAATCTTTTTTATCTTATCAGCGTCGACGTCATTTGTAAATAAAGTTCTCGCCACTATCTGAATAGATAAATTAGACATCTCATTAAAAACATTGATTTTTGTATTTCCACTTTCAATTCTAGAATTCAATTCATTGGTATAGTTTTCTATCATTGAGGACATAATCTTAATATATCCATTCAATGATTTTTTATGGAATCCTGGCTGTATTAATCTCCGTTGTTTTAACCAATAAGCTCCATTGGAAGTAAGTAAACCTTTACCAGCAAACTCAGCCAACAATTCTGTTTGTATTTTGGATTTAATGTAGTTTTTATGATTTTTTTGAAGAATATATTGTGCCAATTCTGGATCTCGAGTTATCAAAGCATCTTGCATTGACGCCATGGATATACGATAGGATTTACTACCAAGATTTTCAAAGTGTCCGTTAATGATGGGAATTGGATTCTGAACGAATTTTACAATGTTTTTTAAGACTGTAAATGTGGAAACTCTTGGCAATTCATTATCCATAGTAAATAGATATTACTAACTTATATTAACAGATGGATTCTTTCTAAACACAAAATAAAGTCCGATGAATAAGAATGGGATTGTCAAAATCTGACCCATATTTATTGGCATGGATTCTTCAAAAGCAACTTGATTTATTTTAAAGAACTCAATAAAAAATCTTACAAAAAATAGCATAATACAGAAAAGCCCCATATAAAATCCTGGCAGTTTCGATTCTCCATATTTTTTAAATAAATACATCAAAACAAAAAACATAATAAAGTATCCAAACGACTCATACAATTGTGCTGGATGTCTTGGAGTCGGATCATTCAATGCAGCAAATACAACTCCATAATCTCCTCCAGTAGCTTTTCCAATAATTTCAGAATTCATAAAATTACCAAGACGTATACATGCTCCAGTTATGATTCCTGCCGAGCAAATCTTATCCATTATCCTAAGTACACTCTTATTATTTTTCTTTGCAAATATATACACAGCAATCAAGACACCTATCATGCCACCGTGACTTGCCAAACCATGAAATCCAGTAAACTGTATGCCGTCCTCTGTTATTTGAATAGGTAATATCATCTCTAGCGGATGAGCTAGATAATACTCTGGTTCATAAAAAATACAATGTCCAATACGTGCACCTAGTACGATACCAATAAAAACATAAAACAATAACTTATCTAATTCATCTTGTGATAAGTTTTTATTAATTCTTTTAAATGCCTGATAACCGAACAGAATTCCAAGACCAAAAAGTAAGCTATAATATTTCAAAGTAAAACTACCTATTGTGAAAATCGTTGGGTCAACATCCCAAAAAATAGGACCATTCATAAAATCTAATTTTCTGCGATTTAAGAATAATTACATTAGCATAAAACAATTTTTCAAAGTATTTTAATATTAGATTACTATTATTCTTTTGAGAATCGATTTTTTTGAGAATTTGTTAGTGAGTCGAATGGAATAAATACCTTTATTTGGAACAAAAATTTGAAGGTTACTATTATTAATTGAGGATTTGTAGTTTCTAGTTTTGCCAAATGAGTCATAGATTTCAATACTATAATTACTTAAATCTCCACTGTCTAAAGTCAACATAAATGTTCCATTGGTTGGATTAGGAAATATCTTTATCTCTTTAACATCTGATTCTTTAACTTCTGAGACAAAACTAACCTCATTTAAAATATTAACTGCATCAAATGCATTTCCCAATTCATAAAAATCAACTGTGACAAAGTTTGGAAACTTATTGTTTATTTCCTGACATTCCATTGCCCGATTAATTAAAAAAGGATTGTCATTGGCCAATGCAGAAGAATCAATTTCTCCTACACCCAACTGTTCGTCTGTAACAAAATGATTTAAAATAAAGAGATCATTTTCTGCATTTCCTCTATTGTAGTCACAAGTAAAACTGGCTAAAGAATGATTGCTAAAATGTGTTTCTACTGCATAATCCCAAACATAGTGGTGCCATTCTTGGCCTGGACTATCGGCAGTTCTATCAGAAAAAACAACCAATCTTTTCTGAAGATCAATCATCTCTTGCAATGTAGGCCAATCGCTATTTTCATCTTTGACAAATAATTCATCAATGAGACCTGCTGATTCTAAATCTGACTCAATGAGATCAGAATTTACATAACTTTCAAAAATGATTGTGATTACTTCATTGGGATTATTATCTAAAAATGCTTTAATAATTTCTAGGCCATCATATAAAGTCATTGTACCCAAAGCAGAAAATCCATGATACATAGTGGCTACTCCATTTTCATCATATACATCAAGCATCAATGAACGTACACCATCATTGAGTTGTCTCTCTAATCCAAAAGTGTGATTACCCAATGTAAAACCATCTTCGCTTGCATTGAATGCATTATGGGTTGTTAAGTAGGCAACTTCGTCATACTTCTTATTACATAATTCAGGGTATAAATTACACTGAGCAAAATTAAAGTTTACAAAAGAAAGCACAATTAGTAAACTGCTTAAAAATCTATTTATCATTTTCAATAATTTATTTTAATACGACTCCTATAGTATTTCAATTTTAATAATTGGTCTTTTCATAAAGAACACAAGTTTTTAATTTCTTAAATTCTAATAATTTGGGATGATCAAATTCTTTAACATATTTCATACCTAATTTTTGCATCACATGAATTGAAGGTGTATTTATACTCGAAGCAATTGAGGTGATTTTTTTTAATCCTAAATTATTAAATCCGAAATCCAAGGTTGCTCTAGCACCTTCTGTTGCATATCCTTTTCCCCAATGTTTTTCATCAAGTCTCCATCCGATTTCTACACAAGGACAAAAATCCAAATCTAAATCAAAATAAGACAATCCAATAAATCCTATGAATTCACTTGTTGCTAAAAGCTCTGTTGCAAAAAAGCAATATCCTTTATCATTATATAAAGCGATCATTCTCTGCACAAAATCTGCAGTGGCATTTTCATCTTGTGTCCCAGGAAAGTATCTCATTACATTTTTTGACAAATTAATCTTTGCCATCGGAGCAATGTCATCCAACGTCCAATCTCTAAGCCCCAATCGTTCTGTTTCTATTAAATAATTCCGCAAAGTTGATTATGTTATATGATTTATAATAAATATCTTAGGATAAAAATAAACATTATGCCTCCAATTCTTAGAAATATTTTAGTTGTTGCGATCGGTGCAATTATTGGCATTGTAATCAACATGTCAATTATTCGCCTAAGTGCAAGTGTAATAGCTCCACCTGAGGGCGTCGACCCGAAAAATCTAGAAAGTATCAAAGCTAACATCGACCTGTATTCTCCTATCCACTTTATTATGCCTTTTTTGGCACATGCATTAGGCACGATAATAGGTGCTTTTTTTGTTGCAAAATTCGCAGCTAGTCATCATATGAAACTTGCACTTTTCATTGGTGTATTTTTTCTTTTAGGAGGAATCCAAGTTGCATTTATGCTAGGAGGTCCAATTTGGTTTTGTGTATTTGACATATTACTGGCATATATTCCGATGGCATTTCTAGGTTGGAAACTGGCTGGATCGCCAAAGATATAATTTGGATAACAAGACAAATACATTCATTATTTTCCTATTCTTGATTTTAATTTTAGCATGTAGTCCAGCAGATAAAACCACAAATTTTAAGGATAATATTACTATTGCTAAAATCAATAATCCAGAATTAGAGATTCGCATTTATTTATCAAAAAAAGAAATTAATATTTCTGAATTGGTGAGTCATTGGGAATACCCTAGCACCAACTTAGCGGTCAATGATCCTTTTCTTTACTTAGACGAAAAGCAAAATATAAGAGTAGCTACACATCAGAAACAAAAATGGGTTTCTTGGAAAATAATGGATAAAGTTGCCAACTATTATGGAAATGTCAAAGAAATTAATTTTGATAGTATTGAATTACCAGAATTATTTATTGAATCTAGATATGAGGAATATTTAAGTTCAACCGGTGAAATGTATGAAGGAAATATTGAATTATGGAATCAACAAAACTTTGTAAAATATTTTGATTTCCACAATTACAATTATGAAAACGACATGGGCAGAAACGGTGATAATACTTTTGTAAATGAATGTCAATATGCAGGATATGGAAATGCAAAAAAATTCTCAATTGAGTTTTTAAAATCGCAAGGTAACTGTATGTTAGATTCATCAATTTTAGGAACTTATACATTAAAAGACTCCATTCTCGTTAAAGTCTTTTAATGGATTTTATAATCTCCTTATAAATACGATACGCTACATATCATCTCATAGAATAAAATTATGCCAACACAGATAATAATAGTCATAATACTTACTTTCATAATACACTGCATCGGGACGCTAGCTTATTCTGTAAGATTGGTCGGTACACGCACAAAGAAGATTGCAATCTCCTTTGCTTTATTTAATGTCATGGTATTAATTGCTAGAACATCAAATGCATTCCAAGCACCATTACTTGCAAAGTGGATTGAAAACAACTTAAGTAATCAAATTAACCGAGGTACTTTTGAGTTTAGAGTAATCTTATTTACCGCAACCATTGCAACAATTTTTTCTGCATTTCTTATTCCATCATTCCAACGAATACTGGCAAAAGCGGTAAACAATTTTAGTATACATAAATCTATTCCAAATTTAATCTCAAAAAGTCTATCTGTAAATGGATTTAGAAAAGTAAAAGAAGAATTGAGTTTCCCGAATAAAACAAATTTTGACATTGTCCCAAGAGCAAAATTTCCATTGAAAATATTTATTTTAAATACAATAGTTGTTTCAATACTCACAGCAGGAGTCTTATCTTCACTATATGCGGGTTTTATAATTCCAGAATTACGAACGACCGCAAATTCTCTTTCTTCCATAGTAAATGGAATGGCAACTATCCTACTATTTTTAATTATCGACCCATTTCTATCCTTGCTAACTGATGAAGTTGTTGAAGGAAAATATCAAGAATCCGACTTCATAACAATTATCAGAGTGATGGTATTAAGTAGGATCTTGGGTACTTTACTGGCACAGTTCTTTCTTGTTCCATTTGCTTATTTAATTGCATGGATTGCAGGAATAATATAATCCATACACATACTATATAAATCTAACCATTGCTTAAATAAAAGTGGTAAATAAGTATAATCTTTATGACTTCGAACATTCGTATTGTTCTTTCCAAACAAATAAACATGTATCTAAGAATTATTATTTCCTTTCTACTATTTTTTCCAGTGCTTATTTCAGCGCAAGAAATTGATCATTGGGAATCCGTAGTAATAAATACAGACTTGTGGAAATATTCATTAGGCACAGATACAATCTCTAGCAATTGGATGATGCCAGATTATGAAACAGACAATTGGGAAATTGGAATTGGTGGTTTTGGATACGGAGACATGGATGATAATACATTATTGCTTAATGCCAAATCTGTATTCATCAGGAGGAAATTCAATATCACAAACGTAACAGATATTAACACCGTTATACTACAAGCAGATTACGATGATGGATTTGTTGCTTATCTTAATGGTGTTGAAATCGCCAGAAAGAATATAGGCCAACCAGGTGAAATTACGAAATATAATGCTTCTGCCGATTCGGCAATCGAGCCTTTTTTAATCCAGAACCTACAACCAGAATCATTTTTTATACCTACTACAAATTTGCTCCAAGGCAGCAATACATTGGCCATTCAAACCCATAATTATGGCGATGCGTCAAGTGACTTGAGTAGCAATTACTTTCTCACATTGGGCATATCATCAGAGGAATATTTATATAACGATCCACCTTCTTGGTTTCAGCCACCTATAATTATTGAAAACGATTTTGACTCCAATCTTCCAATTATAAAAATTTCAACAATTTATAATTCAGAAATACCTGATGAGCCAAAAATATCAGCACATATGGGTATCATTTACAATGGAGTAGATTCGCTTAATAATTCCAATGATTTCTTCAATGAATATGATGGTTCTATCGGCATAGAATTAAGAGGAACTTCTTCATTAATTTTTGACAAAAAAGGATTTGGTATTGAAACCAGAAATGAAGATGGTTCTAACAATAATGTGTCATTATTAGGAATGCCAGAAGAAAATGACTGGGTATTACACGGTCCATACTCAGATAAATCCTTAATGAGAAATGCCTTGGCCTATTATCTAGGGTCACTTACTGGCGAGTATGCACCAAGAACACGATTTTGCGAATTGTTTATCAATGAAAACTATCTAGGCATATATCTATTGATTGAAAAAATAAAACGCAATAAGGAAAGAGTAGACATCGCTAAGCTTACTCCAGAAGAAAATGAAGGTGACGATCTTACTGGTGGTTACATTATAAAAGTTGATCGAAATGACCAAAATATTCCTGATATTGGATGGTACTCCACTTTTCCAACTAATAAATTTTTTGCTTACGTAGAACCCAAAAGTAGTAAAATCACAGACCCTCAAAAAGAGTACATTCGGGATTACATGTTTACATTTGAAGAAGCAATGTCAAAAAGCAACTATAAAGATACTTATCTAAACTACATAGATATAGATTCTTGGATTAACTATTTTATTGTCACAGAAATCACAAAACAAATAGATGCGTACAAGTTAAGTTTCTATATGTATAAAGATAAAGACAGTAATGGGGGGAAATTACATCTGGGACCGTTGTGGGATTTTAACTTTGGTTTTGGTAATTTTGATTTTGAATGCTTACCCACTCCTGACGGATGGGCGTATGAGTTTCCTGATTGCGGCAATTGGCATCCATTTTGGGCAAGAAAAATATTTGATATTCCCGAAGTTCAAGATCGGATAAATTGTCGATGGAATGAGTTACGGTCAAATGAATTTTCCATCATAAACATATTTGACTATATCAATAAAAACGCGTCCTTGCTTAAGGAAGCATCAGAGAGAAATTTTAGTAAATGGCCAATTTTAGGTCAATATGTCTGGGGAAACGATTTCTATGGAAATACTTATGAAGAAGAAATTGGTTTTCTAAAAAATTGGACTGGGCAGAGACTCACCTGGCTTGATGATAATATGGTCGGTGATTGTTCTTCTGTCATTAGCTCAGTTCATGAAGCCGAATTTGCCCCAATAAAAATTCACCCTAATCCAGCATCAGAAAAAATCACCATCTCTTTGATAGATACTAAACAGGAAGTTACGAGTATAACAATATCAGATATGTTAGGTAAGTTAATTCTAAAAAAGGCTATAAATAATAGTCCATTAAGTGTAGATGTCTCTGATTTTACTCAAGGTGCATATATCATTACGCTATATTCTGACGGTAAAACTCTAGGAAAATCCACTTTTATCAAAAGCTAGCCAAAAAATATCAATAGTCTACATCTACCCATAAATAGGGATAAGCATAAATCACTATTTATGTCCAGTATTTATGGCCTGAATCCATCTATATTTGTATTAAATAAATCAACAATAAGCCCTTTAAGGACGCTTGCCAATCATTATAAAGAGATTTATTATTTGCCATGAACTTAACGAAGTTCTACTTTAAAGAAAGCAGTAAAATTGATTACTAAACAATTTTACTGCTCACACAACAGTGTCTGTCACGCTAATTAATTAATAAAGCTGGGCTGAAATTGAACAATACTTTCATACAAATTAAGAGAAAATAGATTCTATTTCTTATTTTGAATTTATTGATTAGTTAACTAAGAAAAGAAAATGAGCAAAATCATAAATATAGCATTGGTAGATGATCACACCATCTTGTTAGACGGATTAGAGGCATTATTGTCTATTAATGAATCTTACAAAATTATTGCTAAAATATCTTGTGGAGAAGATCTCCTTAAAAGAGAAGACATTGACGATATAGATGTTTTAATCATGGATATAAACATGAATGGTATTGATGGGATTGAAACTTTGAAAACTTTGAGAAATAAAGGATATGATACAAAGTGCATCTTTCTTTCTTCTTATGATGATTTAAAACTAGTAAACGAAGCGATTAACTTAGGTGCTTTAGGTTACATCACAAAGGTTTCTGCAACGGATTACCTCGAGCAAGCCATCCAGAATGTAATGAAAGGCGAATTATATTATTCTCCAGATATCAGAGATAGAATTCTGATGGCTTTTTCTGGGAAGAAAATTACAAATAAAAAAGAATCTAATGAATTGGGATTTATCAGACAATTAACTGATAGAGAACTTGATGTATTAAAGCTAATTGCTCAACAATATACCAGTGATGAAATAGCAAAAAAACTATACATCGCTAAAAGTACAGTAGACTCGCACCGTAAAAATTTAATTTCAAAACTAAAAGTAAAAAATGCTGTAGGCCTTGGATTATTTGCAGAACGCAATAATTTGATTTAAATAAATCAAAATAAATAAACTTTCTAACCAATAAATATTTGAAACTATGCCAACATTAGGAATTTCCAATGTAGTATTTACCAACTTATCAGATCAAGGATTTACTATTCATTATAAACTTTCTGAACCAGGATATTACGTTAGTAGTACTGAGGTTTACAATATTATAAATTTAGATGGATTTATAAATGTAATACTAAAAGCTAAAACAAGACAAGCTACAATCCCCACTCAAAGAGACACTTATGAGTGCACCTTTAACATAGTTAAACCAAGTAGCCCTACTAGATATTTTCTATTAACCGAATCAAGTGATCCATCAAAAATTACTGGCACTCAAATTAATGATCCGAGGGTGTAGAATAAGACCTATCATTAAACGAATATTTTATATGAAGTGTCATCTATTTCTTTTGAAATAGATGACACTTTTCTTATATTGACATTTCAAATTTAACTTATTAATAACTGTCCAATGATATTTAGAAATATATTGATCCTCATTATTATTGGGCAAACGTTTTTCTGCAAAGCCAATGAACAAATATTTAATAAGATAGATAGTCTCACAAGAGTTAAGAATTTTACAGAAGCGCAAGATTTATTAGAAAAGATAAAACCTCATCTTAATAATGAAGATTTAAAAAAATACTACTACTTTAAAACAATCTGTTTTGTTGATATGAACAAACCTAAAAAAGCCCTTGAAATGGCATATAAAGGTTTAGCCCTTTTTTCTTCTGATGATTTTTCTTTACAAAAAGCACGATTTTATGACGAGATATCAACTATCCATAGACTCAATCAAGCAGATTTAGATCTTGTATTATCCTTAATAGATAAAAGCCTGTATATAAAAGAAAATTTAACCCCAATTGATACTTCTATATTAATAGGAGGCTACATCAGAAAGGCAAATGCGTACAATAGCTTTATTGACAGAGTAGACTGCGTTCAAGATTCAGCACTTTATTATTACGACAAAGCTGAAAAACTATGCACAGAAAAACATGAAAGGTTACTCTTAATGTGTCAGAATAGTCGCGCCAAAATTTTTCTAGATAAAGGACAACACAAAGAAGCAACAAAAATTACACTAAAACTTTTAGCTTATGCAAGAAAGCACAAGCTAAAAGAAAGAGAAATTCCTGCACTTGTAGATTTGGTTCGTTGCTATGTAAAAAGTGGAGAATTAATAAAAGCGCAAAAAACACTAACAGAATTAAACCCTATACTAGAGGATGAAAATTGGGCTATTTATAAAGGGTCATTACTTGAAGCTAAAGCACAGTTGAAATTTTTACAAAAAGATTATGAAGAAGCATATAACGATCTTGTAACATTTGTAAATTACAAAATATCCACTTACAATGAAGAGCTCTTTCATGCACAAGAGCTTTATAAAAGTGAACAATACAAGACTCAACTTGAAAGAGATCACTCAAAATTATTAAAAGCAGAGGTCGAGTTAAAACAAAATCAATTCTGGATAATCTTGCTAATTATTGGACTTATTACGCTGGGAATGGTCGCTTTAGCAATAAATCTATTTCAGCGTTATAAAACCAAATTGATAACTGCAGAACTTAATAACACAAAAATAGAATCTGAACTAAAAGTTATACAAGCTAAATTGGAAGGCGAACAAGAAGAAAGAAAAGTTATTTCAGCCTTACTTCATGATCAAGTAGCCTCTTTATTAACAGCTGCAGGAATTCATCTAAAAATCGCTAAAACAAAAAACGAAAATCCTGAATCTATAGAAAAAGCTAATGCCATTTTAAAAGATGTTAATACACAAGTACGAAATATTTCTCATCAATTGGTTTCTCCAGTACTTATGAAATTTGGATTAGAAACTGCAATTGATAGTTTAGCACAAAAATTAAGTCACCCTAACCTAAATATAAGTTTCAATTCAAATTTTAACAATAAAAGAATAGATTCCAAAATAGAAACATTCTTATTCCAATCTTGCTCTGAATTCCTAAACAACATACTTAAACATAGCCAGGCTACTGAGTCATCAATAACACTAATTGAAAATGAAAATAGGCTATCATTAATAGTCAATGACAATGGCATAGGCATCAAGGAAGACAAAAATCAAAATGTAGGCCTTGGACTTTCTCTTATCAGACAAAGAGCAGAAGCATTAAAAGGAAAATTGATAATCGAGTCTGAAGGAAACGGTAGCTATATTAAAATATCCTTACCAATTAGTAATTCTGAGGCTCAGCCTCAGAAACCACAAATGGAATTTTCTGCTTGATTATCTTCTGAGTTTGACTATCACAATCCAGAAAAGACATACCATAATTATTGTTTGCAAAATCATTTCTCATTTCTGCATATGCCGCTTTGATCTCATTATAAACCATAAGATAAGTATCATATTTCGTAGCTCTATCGCTTACTAAAGATATAATGGCTTTAAATTTTTGATCGCTCGCTGAAGCTTGAGAAGATTTTAGTTGGACAAAAGAAATTACTTTTTCTTTTAACTCAGTCATGATTACAGTCTCACCTTCTACTAATACCTGATTCTCTGCATTAATCAAAACATTAAATACATTCTCTTCATTCACTTTCGTTTCTATAGGTTCATCTATCCAGATTGGCAATCTGACTAAAATTCCTTGGTCATCTTTTATCGTAGTTGTTACCAGAAAAAATATCAATAGCAAAAATGCTATATCCGCCATTGATCCAGCACTTACTTCATTCTTAAACAATCGATTTCTTTTTCTAAACATAATTTTGCTTTTTACTTATGATGAATTAAAATCTGTTTTAGTTGTGTAGAGCAAAATCAAATTTTTGTAGAATGAAAGAACAATCAAATATTATCAGTTAAAATCACTAACTTGATTCAGAAAAAGCATTAATTATGAAAAAGATAAAATGGACTTTGGCAATATTCTTGATTTTAATCTTTGGATTTATAATCAACGTACTTTTATCTACCGGCTTTTTTAGAAGTATAGAAAATAAAAACGATTGGAACACAGTGGTTACTATTCCACTAATTGGGGCAGAAGACATTATGGTCAGTCACACAGATAGTTTTGCAATCATATCATCTACAGATAGAATTGAATTTCCACAGGTTAAAGATGAAGTCGGAGAATTATATCATATAGATTTAAGATCTGGACAATACAATCCAGTATCATTAACTGATCATTATCAAAAACAGTTTGCACCCCATGGTATAAGTTGGCATAAAAAAGATAGTGTTTATATCATAGCAGCAATTAGCCATTCTCTAGAAGATGATTGCATTGAAATATTTAGTTACAACGGTAACAATATGCGTCATCAAAAATCTATTTACCACGAAAAAATTTACAGCCCTAACGACATAGTTATGGTTGATGAAAACCAGTTCTTCTTTACCAACGACCATGGAAATAAAGAAGGGATTGGAAGACTATTAGAAGACTATGTCGGATATGCAGCAGGCAATGTTGTATTCTACAATGGAAAAGAATTTAAAATTGTTGCTAATAAGATTGCATATGCCAATGGCATTAATTTTGATAAAAAAAGGAAACTTTTATTTGTCTCATCACCAAGGGATTTTGCTGTTCATGTTTACAAAGTTTTATCAGATTGGAATCTAGACTTTATAGAATCCATAGATTGTGGGACAGGAGTTGACAATATAGCGTTTGACTTAGCTGGAAATCTATGGATCGGTTGTCATCCGGACTTACTAAAATTTGCAAGTTATGCTAAAAATGATTCCGATTACTCCCCTTCTGAAGTGATAAAAATAAATTATAAAGGAAAAGGTGATTATACTGTTTCTAGTGTATTTGTCGATGATGGAAAAATGATTTCTGGGACTTCAGTTGCTGCGCCTTTTTATGATAAACTATTGATAGGCACAGTAAAGGATAAAAAAATGATTATTGTTCAGCGATAGGCTATTGGGTTCAATTGGGCAAATAATTTTTATACGCACGTTCTAAATTTTTTTTAATTCTATTTTTAAGCCTCCGAGGCTTTAGCACTTTGACTGAGGCACCAAACCCTAAGATTAATCTTTCCAATTCAAAATTATGATGCAATCGTAGAGAAATTATTATGCTTCCATTTTTATTTTGCGATAATAGTTTTTGAGAAGAATGAATAGGCTTTGTAAGAACGTATGGTGCATTTGATCGGTCAAATTCTAATTCTATTTCATAAATCTGATTTTCTGACATTACAGTTACCCCATAAGTGTTCGCATAATATTTGTCGGCATCAAAATCACATTCTAAATATTTAGCTTTTAAGTCAAGGTCTACATTTTGAATTCTATCTAATGCCAAATTTAAAAAATTATCCTGTTCATCTTTTTTCCCTATTAAAAACCACCTATTGTTGTATTCTTTTAGAATATAAGCGTGAAATAAGAATTCACTCTTTTGTCTAGCAGAAAACGACTGGTAACTAATCTTTAGAACTACATTTTTTAATATCGCCTGATATAATACATCCAAATAAGAAAGGCCTTTTAAGTTTTCATTTTTTTCTATATGAATAATTGGAGTCTGGCTTTTTGAGGTACGATAAACCTTATCTTCCAACTTTTGGATAACACCGTTCAATTCTGAAAACAAAGAAAAATCTTTGAACTGACTAAGCATCTCCACTGACTCTGTTAATATATCCATATCAATAGACGTCAAAGGCACATCTGTAATACTATAATCTTCATTCTCATAAGTATAAAATTTTCTGTTATAAACAACAATTGGTGCATTATAGCCAAGTTTATCACTTCGCATCGTTTGTATATCTAGCTGAACAGTTCTTTTAGATACAAGTGCATCTTTACCTTCATATTCATAAAGCGCATCAGAACATGCATCTATCAAATCATTCAAAGTCCAACGTCTAGATCTATTTTGTAAACATTTATCAATGGTACGATATCTTATTAGTGCATGTTTATTGGTCGCCATAAATAACAATCTATTTTTTCATCAAATATAGTACTACGCAAATTAATTGCGCAGTACAATGGTATGTTTGTTAAAAATTAGATACATTATGAGTATTACAGGAAAAGAATTAATTAAATTAGGTTACAAAGAAGGAAAATGGTTTAAAAATGCGATAGCGGAAGCCAATATTCTAAATCTAAGTGGTGATGCACTAATTACATTTTTGGATAAAGCCTCTCCAAATTTCATTGATCCTTTTACTGAAGCAAAACCATACTATAAAAACATTCGTGCAGAAACGGAGTTAGAAGAATCCAATATAAATTCAGTCTTCAAAACCATGGATGAATTAATGAAAACACCAACACTTGAAGTTGGAGCTGTAATGCCTGATGCTTGTCCGACTGGAGGAACTGGACAAATACCAGTAGGAGGAATCGCAGTTGCTGAAGATGCCATCCATCCAGCTATGCATAGTGCAGATGTTTGTTGTTCCGTAATGATGACATCGTTTGGACAAGTAAACCCAAAACAAGTATTAGATGCCGCACAAAGCATAACACATTTTGGACCTGGAGGAAGAAAAGATACATTTGAATTACCAGATACATTATTAAAAGATATTAAAAATAATTACTTCCTAAAAAGAGAAGATAGTCAAAATCTTGCCAGAACGCATTTAGGAACACAAGGTGATGGCAATCATTTTTTATATGTAGGTCAATTAGAATCCACTGGAGAAACTATAATGGTTACGCATCATGGATCAAGAGGTTTTGGAGCAAATTTATTTAAGCAAGGAATGAGAAAAGCTGAAGGTTTTAGAAAAGAGATTGCACCTAAGACTTCTAAAGTAAATGCTTGGATTCCATTTTCTTCTGATATTGGAGCATACTATTGGGATGCATTACAAATAGTTAGAGAGTGGACAAAACTCAATCACGAAGTATTGCATAATGCCACTTTAAGTAAGCTAAACATAAATGCAAAAAGAAGATTTTGGAATGAGCATAATTTTGTATTCAAGGATGAGAATAAGTTTTATCATGCAAAAGGGGCAACTCCACTTGATGAAAAATTTGTTCCAGATTCGACAAATGGTTTAAGATTGATTCCTTTGAATATGGCAGAACCTATATTAATCGTAAAAGGAGAAACTACAGATTCGAATTTAGGATTCGCGCCTCATGGAGCAGGTAGAAATGTAAGTAGATCTCAGCACATTAAAAGTAAGAATGGGAAAACGATAGAAGAAATTTTTGCTGAAGAAACAAAAGGGATTGATGTAAGGTTTCATTCAGGACATATTGATATTTCAGAATTGCCTTCTGCATATAAAGATGCAGATAATGTTCAAAAGCAAATGGAGGAATTTGGATTAGGTCAGGTAGTCGATAAGATTTTACCATACGGATGTATCATGGCTGGAAATTGGAAAAAAGATGCACCTTGGAGAAAAAGAAA
>JAHDBF010000208.1 GCA_020630525.1 Saprospiraceae bacterium | reverse complement strand
ATGTTGCAAGACAAATCATTAAGAATAGTATGGAAGATTATGAAGCGTATATAAATAATTAGTGCAAAGGAGAATATCAATACACCACTATTTTTGACTAAATTTATTATTTCTTTCAATGCGAATAATAGTTCGCCAATGTGCTGATAAAATATTAAATGCCATTCTACCAAGAAATAATATATCCAGAAAAATGTAAAATTGCCCTTTGGAAAATAACCGAAGATCTTTCGTTTTTTAATTCCAAGGTCAAAGTTTCGGAAGAAAATAAAGCCATTCTACAAAAATGGAAACCGCAGAAACAACTGGAATGGTATGCAAGCAGGTACCTTATAGAAGCTTATTTGGGATTAAATTATTTTGAATCTATCCGTAAGGATGAATCTGGAAAACTGTGTTTTAAAAATGGACAAAAACAGTTTTCTATTTCTCATTCTGCATCATTTACCTCGCTGATAGTATCTGATAGATTAGTTGGTATAGATATACAGATTGAGCAGCATAAAATATCACGGATTGAATCCAAATTTGTTCATCCAGAAGAAGCACAGTTTATAGATAGATCTCTTATACTTCCATATCTACACATTATCTGGGGAGCCAAAGAAAGTATGTATAAGGCTTATGGTAAAAAATTGGTAGATTTTAAACGAGATATGCGCATAAAACCGTTTGAGTATAATCAATATGGAGAGACTCAAATCAGTGGGCAACTTATAAAAGACAAATGTTATGACTTTAGTATTATCGCAAAAAAAATTGAAGACTATTATCTCGTATTTTGTAGGCTTGATGATGATAACTCTAATGTTAATATCATGTAAATCCAAAACGGATCAAGTAGAATTGCCAACTGATGATGCAGTAGAAATACCTGAAGATTTTTTGGCGTTTTATGCTCAATTTCATCAAGATGCTGATTTTCAGATGAATCATATCGTCTTTCCATTGTCAGGGAAAAGCGACACTAGCAAATGGCAAAAAAATAATTGGACGATGCACAAACCCATTGACCTGATGAATGGAGAATATGTGCATGATATAGAAAATTTTGCAGGGATTTTAACCGAATCTATCATTGCAAAAGATGGCTATTTTTACATTATTAGAAGGTTTGCCAAAACACAAAATGAATGGAACCTAATCTATTACACGCAAGGAACAAAATTGGATGGCTTCGAAGAAGTTCAATAATATTTTCCAAATTTTAAATAATCACATACATACTCCGTTATTCCATCTTCTAAAGATGTAAATGCTTCAGTGTATCCAACTGCTTTTAGTTTATTTACATCGGCACAAGTGTAGTATTGATATTTGTCTCTGATGTCGATTGGTGTATCTATGAAAGAAATTTCTGGGTTAATTTCCAATGCATTAAAAACAGCTTTTGTCAAATCCAAAAATGTCCTTGCCTCTCCTGTACCTACATTATACAAACCATTTATCGAGGCAAATTCCATAAGAAAATGACAGACCTTACATACATCTTTTACATAGATAAAATCTCTGCTTTGATGTCCATTTTCTATACCTTCTTTATGTGACCTAAAGAGCTTCATCGCTCCAGTCTTATTGATCTGATTATAAGCATGGAATACAACAGATGCCATTCTAGATTTGTGATATTCGTTAGGACCAAAAACATTAAAAAACTTTACACCATACCATTTTGGTGGTGTTCTATCTTGAGACAATACCCATTTATCAAAATCATTTTTAGAATGTCCATAAGGATTTAAAGGCTGTAGACTATCTACAATCTCATGACTATCTACAAAACCCAATGCTCCATCACCATAAGTTGCGGCAGAAGAAGCATAAACCAAAGGAATACTATTTTCAACACAATAATTCCATACTTTTTTTGAATAATCAATGTTCAATGTTTCCAACAAACCCATATCAAAACAAGCTGTATCTGTCCGCGCACCTAAATGATAAAATGCATCAATCTTAACTGGGTTTTCTACTAACCAATCAAATAATTTTGATCTATCAACCTTAGTAGTATGCGCTATTTTACCGACATAGTCAAATTCGCTTTTTGCTTCGAAGTCATCTACTAAGATTAAATGAATCTGATCTTCCACCCTATCAATATAGTTTGCTAAATAGGAAGCTATAAATCCTGCTGCGCCTGTTATGATTATATTTTTTGTCAAAATAATTTATTTCAGTTTGTCTTTAAAATAGTCAATATATTCTGTAAACAAAGGTGTATCTCTCGCTCGATCTAATCCAAATTGCTCTATAGAATAAATGTGTTTCCCATGTTTTCCACTTGGGTTTTCTTCCATAAAGTTATTCATTTTGGATGCAAGCGCATCATCAAATTCAAATTCAAAATGTCTATATATTTTCTTTATCTCACTAATCGGATCACTGACAAAATCACTAAAACTCAAATCATAAAATTGGTCACTTTTATGGGTTAGTTTTTGTCTTTGTACGACATTCATTTTTAACCAATCGGATAAAGTGTCTCTATGCAATACACCCACATCATCCAGTGAAAGATCATCCACCGTCACTTGCGCCAATGCATAATTGAGGCTACAAGAAGAAGCTACTGCTTTTAACGGATCTCGGTGCGTCTGTATGATGCAGGCATCTGGATACGCTGATAGTATCGCCTCAACACAATATAAATGTGCTGGTGCTTTAAGCAACCATCGTTTTGATTTCACGCCTCCAAACTGATAATATTGGAGCATTTTTTTATGTTCTGCGTAGAGTTTTCCTAGATCAGCTTTCTGCAACCATTTCATATATCTAGGGATATACAGTTGTGTCGAAAGCGCAAAAGAAATAAAAGTATGACTCATAAAGACGATGCATTCTTGTGCTGTAGATTCGTCAAAATCATGGATCACTTTTATGTTTGGGATTAAGTTCCAAAACAAAAACAACTCCCAACGTGTCCGACGAATACGTCTATCTTTTGTATAGCTTTCTTTTTTAGGATATGGATGCGGATGGAATGCTTCCCATGTTTTTGCAGAACGATGATTATCGTCTTGATCTAATAAATAATGCAACAAGGTAGTTCCTGTCCTAGGAAGTCCCAAAATAAAAATCGGTCTTTCTATTTTTTCGTTATTTATCTCAGGATTTTGCTTAAAAGTCTCTGTCAGGCGCAATCGATTTTCAAAAGAGTTATAGAGTAAACTGGAGGTAATAAATTGTCCAGTATGGTTAAAATTATTGCTTTCATTTATGGATTGGATGAGTACTGACAATGCCTCTTTGTAGTCTTCTGTTCCTAAATCATCGAGACCAGTTTTTCGCATTGCCTTTTTTAGCAATACATCAGGATCGATAGATGGATAGCCTACTCGTATTGCTTTCCAGATTGGGCCAATGGCATTGATCAACCGCACTAAAGGCGGACGCATTGGTTTGTTAAACTGGACTTTCTTCATCTACACTCGACTATTTGATAAACCGAAAATAATGATGTTTGACGTAAAGACTATGCATTTAGGAATTGAATTTTAGTCTTGTGGTAATTGAAACCAAAAAGAAGCTATATATATTAGCTAATAATATACAACTATGGCATAATTTATCTTCTCAACCTAGATTTACGCGTATCATTCTTAAGGAAATTCATAACCAGTTCCCAGAGATCTTCATATTTTACAAACTCGATTTCTATTGGTTCTTTGGATTCAATATATGGTATGCTTGCAAGATTTTTTTGGTATTTCTGCGTATGTCTATCAATTGCAATCGGGTGGAAATTCCTTCTGTGCACTTGCATCAACATTTTTATAAAGCTAAAACTTCTGAATAGGTCATCAGATTTCACATATCTGTTGAGATATTTATTTATTGCATCAAATTTTGCTTCTAATTTATCATAGTCTCGCTTTGCTATGAAGTATAGTATCTGAAGAATAATAGTTGGGATATTTCTAGCTTGCTTATCAGCATCATGTTCTGGAATTGAATTCATGAATCTGGCAAGTTTAATACTTCGTAATAATTTTAAATCATTATTCTCATATGCATGACAAACAATTGCGTATTTGTGCATAACTTCTATTTTGAGGTCGTATTCTTTTAA
>JAHDBF010000041.1 GCA_020630525.1 Saprospiraceae bacterium | reverse complement strand
GACAGTTAGGAAATGAGCTTGTCATGAAACATCTTGACTCTAAATCTTAGAAATATTTGATATTACAGGAAGATGGTATTATTTTAATGAAGGTATTGATTTGAAATATTACAGAAAAAATCAAATAAAAAATCAAATAAAAAATCACTCCATAGCATAAACCAATTCTAATACCTTTGGATTAACTTCTTGACCCAATGATGTAGCCTTATTCAAGTTGTTAATCGCCTCCTGTTTATTATTGGCAAGATAAAATGCTTTTGCCCTTTCTATGTAGTACAAGCCTTTATTGGGGTTGTATTTTATTGCATTCGCACTACTTGCGATCGCTTCATTGGGTAGCTTAAGTATATTTTCTAATCTTGATTTTTCATACCAGATGTCAGCAACAAACGGTTTAAATTTTAAATAAATTGTAATGTCCTCTAGCGCACCTTGATACCGTTGTAATTGATTTCTAATTACCGAACGGTTAAGGTATGAGTTGGCAAAATTTGGATTTAGCGCTATTGCCTTATCCAAATCTGCAATGGCAGCTTCAGGGTTTTCTAATCTTGCATAAGTTGCTCCTCGATTGGCAAAATATTCTGCCTCGGTATCATCGATGGCTATTGCTTGATTATAATCAGAAAGTGCTTTTTGGAGACTTGCTTTATCAGGAAAATTAAAATATAATCTTCCTCTAGAGTTAAATACCTCCGCATCATCTTGCTTTAATGCCAATCTTTTGTTGTAGTCAGCGAGTGCTAAGTCCGACTTCCCTTCATCCCGATAATAATTGGCTCTATTGCCATAAGGCAAAGTACTGTTTTGATAATATTTTAAAACATGAGTCCATAGCGTTCCGCTGTTCTTCCAGATCTTATTTTGATTGTAAGTCATAAACCCATAACCCACCAAAATCATAAAAGAGAGTGCCCAAATTCCTTTTGATAATTTTTCATACTTTTTACTAAGATGTTGTAATCCTATGGCAAATAGAAAAAACAATCCTATATATGCAATATAGGTAAATCTATCTGCTAAAAATCCTTGTCCTGCACCTAGAATTTGAAGTAAGAAAAATACATTAGCAATAAAAAAACCAAGACCAAAAAACAAAGCTCTAAATTGTTTTTTATACGCATAAAACATGATTGGAACAGTAGCTATAAAACTTAAAATCGAAGCATAAAAATACCAAGGAATCTCCGCAGGATATGGATATAATGGTGATAACCTATAAGGCACAATAGACTTGATAAGATAAACAGTATATTGATATGAGCCAATAAATATTCTAATGAATCCATTGTGCTCACTAGTAGTACTTAGTGACCCTTGACCCTCAAGAAACATAATACCCAATATTCCAAATAGAATTGATGTAAGAAACATTGGTATTTTATGTATAATCTTTTTAAAGTCTAATTTTCCATCAAAATAGTAATCAACCAAAACTAAGCTTATTGGTAAGACTACAGCTTGAATTTTTGACAACAATGCCAATATGAAACAGGTCCAAATTATTACAAGATTGATGGTCTTCTTTTTTACTGTTATATGTTTGATGTAATACAATAGTGCCGTAAGATAAAAGAACCCAAACAACACATCTTTCCGTTCCGTTACCCAAGCTACAGATTCTACACGCATAGGATGAATGCCAAACAGCATTGCTGCTAATGCAGCTGGAATTAATGACAATCCCAATCGTCGCATGATAAAAAATACCAATAGTGTGCAAAATAGATGTAAGATGACATTCTCTAAATGCCACATTGCAGGATTGTCTAATCCATGAATTTGGTTGTCTATAGCAAATGTAAATATGGTAAGCGGGTTATAGCCGCCGATGACATTGCTGGTAAAAATCTTTTTTGTATTCTCCCAAAAATTGTGATCGTTTAATGTAGTAATATGTTCATTGTCATAAAAGTTTCTGTCATCATCCCAGTTTACAAAATCATTATTTATTGCAGAAGAAAAACAGATAAATGTAAAAGCCGCAATAACAAATGCCACTAACCAATTGGATTTGGAAGCCGTAATTGGGTCTGATACTTTTTTTAATGTATTAGATTTTTTAAGCTCCTTTTTTTCTAATCTTCTTTCTTTTTTTGATTTCTTCTGAGCGGCCATGGTATTGAATTATAATACCAAAGTTATTAATCTTCATCAAATAAATCTTCCAATTCACCAATTTTCATCAACATGATAAAACATCGGGTTGCTGCGATTACATCTGCGCGTGCATTATTGGGTGGAGAAAATCTTGTTTTGAATAGTGTCGCATGTAACTCCGTTAGCGTTGGCCATTTGTAGCCTTTTTTACCCTCGATTTTGCAATAAAAAGTACTCTCTTGCATCAAGCAAAACTTATCTACTTTGTAAAGCTTTGGATTTATTGAGGTACGGATATATTCGGCAGCGATTATATTCTCATTATAGTTTAGATTAAAAGCAAACAAATACTCCACCTTTTCTATTGAAGCAGAAAAAAGATTTAAAATTTCTTCTAGTGGTTTTGATTTTTTTGCGATGTCCTCATCATCTATTCTACATAGTTTTTTTACATCTTCGCTTACGCCTTTTTCCTGCTGGACGATATAATCATAATCTTCAACTGGTTTTAAATCTTTATCCAACACGATCCAAGAGATATGCATTAATCTTGGCCATGCAAACGTATCGGAAAAAGGTGCTTTCCAGTCTTTTACTTTTCCTTTAGCACTACAATCAAATATTAAATACTTCATTTCTAGGAAATTAATTCATTATATAATTTATCAGCTAGACCAAAACTCGTTGATTGGGAAATGGCTCTTTTTATTAGTGATTTCTTTTCAGTATTCCAGTATGCACTAACCGAATGATAATTGCTAGCATCGTCTTTATAAATATGGCAAGCAATATTTTTTTGGTCATGCGCATTTAATTTTAACA
The DNA here is from genome assembly GCA_020630525.1 of Saprospiraceae bacterium. Classification (GTDB taxonomy): domain Bacteria; phylum Bacteroidota; class Bacteroidia; order Chitinophagales; family Saprospiraceae; genus JAHDBF01. The sequence continues at coordinate 21,695 of JAHDBF010000041.1, read as the reverse complement.
TTAATCTGCGTTCAATATTGGTACAATTACTCACATTTGAATTATGAAAATTCAACAATAATTGTCTAGTGGTAATATCATCCATTCTACATAAATAAGCATACACACCAGAAGCAGGAGATGGGATAATTTCCTCTGGATTAATTCTCAGAAAATTATATTTATCAATAGGCAATTGTAATCTGTATTTATACCTTTCTTCTATGACGAGAAAGTCAATATCTATATCATCTAAATCAGCAATATCTTGTACAGACCTAATCTCTAATAATACAGTTTGGCACTCAGGTTTTAATTCTTCAAATTGTTTTAATGCAAGCGAATTTGTAAATCCTATTTTACTGTCAGAATTCAACGTACTAAACGGTTGATCAATGTTCTTTTTATGAATAAATGAATAACTTTCCTCAATCCTTTTTGATACTCCAGCAATTACAAGACCATCAGGAAGGCTAATTGGAATTTCATTCAATGGGAAAACAATAAAGTCCGCTTCTTTTTGAAAAATGTGCTTGATAGCAAGTTTGAAATTTCCAGAGATAAAATCAAAAGGTATTTCCTCATTTCTAAGATGAAAAATGATGGGCTCTAATGCCGATTCTAGATTTTCTCCTTTTTTGAGGAATATATTTACTTGCTTTGCCAATAGTTAAAAATTTGTGCAAAGATATAAGAGTTTAGCAAAACCTTATGGAGCTAAACCACTTTGTTAAATGGATTGTAAATTTTGGAGAAAAAGCATTGTTCTAATTTTTAAAAAAGTGTCGATATCTTATAATTGGTACTAAAACCCAACCATTACACAAAAAATTCCGTTTATTACTATGGAGATAGTATGTCTCTCAAATAATATAATTCGATCATAAAATTCTTTATTTTTACTGAATGCAATTTACCTTAAAGGAAATCGCAGACGCATTAAACGGAACAATATTCGGCGACAGCGAGACGATAATAACAAAACCTGCCAAAATAGAGGAAGCAACAAAAGGTACAATAACTTTTGCCTCCAACCCTAAATATTTTGATTTAATAGAAGATTCTCAAGCAGAAGCATTTGTCGTTCCTTCAAGTTATGAAATAAAAGATAGCAGTATTAATTTCATAAAAGTAGAAGACATATACTCATCTTTATCTACCTTATTGAATTTATTTTCTAATAATGATATTGTTAGTGGAGTCTCTGATAATGCAGTCGTTGATAATTCAGCGGCGATAGGAGAAGGTGTAAGTATTGGTCATTATTCCGTAGTGTCAAAAAATGTTATAGTTGCTGAAAATGCTATAATATACCCAAATGTATATATTGGAGATAATGTCAAAATAGGTAAAGGTAGTATACTACATTCTGGGGTAAAGATTTATAAAGATTGTGTGATCGGAGACAATTGTATCATACATTCCAATACGGTAATTGGTTCTGATGGTTTTGGCTTTGCTCCTCAGCCTGATGGTACTTTCCGTAAGATACCACAGATTGGTATAGTCAAAATAGGATCGCATGTTGAGATCGGTGCCAACTGTAGTATCGATAGAGCAGCGATGGGAGAGACATTGATTGAGGATGGGGTCAAATTAGATAATTTGATTCATATTGCTCATAATGTTCAGATTGGAGAAAATACAGTTATTGCTGCGCAATCTGGTATTGCTGGTAGTACATCATTGGGACACAATTGTATGGTCGGTGGTCAAGTAGGCATTGTTGGACATCTTAAAATTGCTGGTAAAACCCAATTCCAAGCGAAATCGGGAATGACAAAATCAGTAAAAAAAGAAGGAACTAAATGGTATGGCTATCCAGCGATAGAATACACAAACTATCTTCGGTCTTTTGCACATTTTAAAAACTTAGAAAAATTGGAAGCAAGAGTTAAAGAGCTTGAATCCTTAATAGAAAATAACTCTCATAAATGAGTGAAAGAAATACCATAGAAAAAGAAGTCAGTTTTGAAGGGATAGGATTACACACTGGGACAATAGGTAAGATAACTTGTAAGCCAGCAATCTCTGGAAATGGTATCCGATTTTTGCAAGCTGAGAACAAAAAAATTATTCACCTAAAAACAGAAAATGTTGTTTCTACCAATAGAGGCACATGTATTTGCAAAGATGAATTTGAAGTGCATACTATAGAGCATTTGTTGTCAGCATTAAGTATTCTCAAGATTGATGATGTAGATATAATCATTGATGGAAAAGAAATACCAATCCTCGATGGCAGTGCATTGCCATTTTTCCAAGCATTTAACAAAGTTGGCATTAAAGTGCAATCTGGAGAACCAGACATCATAACTATAGATAGGAACGAAAAATTTGTTGATCCAGAAACTGGAGCGGAATTTCTCTTATCTCCTTCCAATAATTGTGAGTTAAAGTCAACTATTGTCTATGAAGACCCTATTATTGGCACACAAAAAGCTGAGATTGTAAATGGAGAAAACTACGAATCAGATATTGCACCAGCAAGAACTTTTGTTTTAGGAAGTGAATTAGAAAAACTATTAGCATACGATTTGATCAAAGGCGGGCGTATAGACAATGCTTTGGTTTTTAGAGATAAAGCGATTACTGACGAAAAAATTGAATTTTTAAGAAAAAAATTAAATATTAATGAAGTAATTACTGAAGATAGTATACTTATTAATAATACAGACCTTAGATTTGCAAACGAACCAGCAAGACACAAATTATTAGACTTAATTGGTGATCTTTATTTGACTGGTAAGCGAATTAAAGGTAAAATTATAGCTATAAAACCTGGCCATACTTCAAATTTGAAGTTAGCTAGATTTATAGAATCAACATTCAACAATAAAGAATAAATTTTTTCGGAAATGTATAATCTGACAGGAAAACCAGTTTTAGACACCAAACAGATAAGAAAAATATTGCCACATAGATATCCATTTTTAATGGTGGATAAGATTATTGAAATGGATGAGCAAAAAATCGTTGCAGTTAAAAATGTTACGATTAATGAACCTTTCTTTCAAGGACATTTTCCTGATAATCCAGTTTTTCCTGGTGTAATGCAGATAGAGGCTATGGCTCAGGCTGGCGGCGTACTCGCTATTTCTCAACAAGAAGATAATGAAAAATGGGACACTTACTTCTTACGTATTGATGAGGCAAAATTCAAAGATATGGTTGTTCCAGGAGATACACTTATTATTACCATGGAGCTTTTAATGCCGATGAGAAGAGGAATTTGTAAAATGAAAGGCGAAGCTTATGTTGGGGATAAATTGGTTTCTGAAGGAGTATTCGCTGCAAAAATTGTCAAAATAGAAGAATGATACACAACCTTAGTGTAGTAGACCCAAGTGCAAAAATTGGTAAAAATGTATCCATTGGTCCATTTACTCAAATCTATGGTGATGTGACAATTGGTGATAATACGGAAATTGCCGCTAATGTTGTCATCATGGATGGTGCAAGAATCGGTAAAGACTGTAAGATTTTTCCAGGCGCTGTAGTTAGCGCAGATCCACAAGATTTAAAGTTTAAAGGAGAAAAAACGATTCTTGAAATTGGGGATAGAACAACAGTAAGAGAATGTTGTACTTTAAATAAAGGTACCAGCGAAAATAAAATAACAAAAATTGGTTCTGACTGTTTGCTGATGGCATATGTTCATGTAGCACATGATTGCGTAGTTGGTGACAATTGTATACTTGCCAATAATGTAAATTTAGCGGGACACGTAACCATAGGAAATTATGTAATTTTAGGAGGATTAGTCCCTGTACATCAATTTGTTAGAATAGGAGATCATACCATGATTGGTGGAGGATCCTTGGTTAGAAAAGATGTTCCACCATTTATCAAAGCTGCTCGAGAACCACTTAGTTATGTTGGGATTAACTCTATCGGATTGAGTCGTAGAGGTTTCTCAAAACAGCAAATTAATACCATTAATGATATATATAGAACAATCTATGTATCGGGTTTTAATAGAACACAAGCCATTAAAGAAGTACAAGCTAATATTCCTGACTCAAAAGAAAAAAACCTCGTACTAAAATTTATTAGCACTTCAGAAAGGGGATTAATCAGAGGTTATAACGGCTAATGATGAGATTAGTAGCCCAAAATATTTATAAGAGATATACCTACAATTATATTATTAAAGATTTTAGTGCTTGTTTTAAAACCAATGAGATCTGCGGCCTTAAAGGCCCAAATGGTTCTGGAAAATCTACATTGATTCAAATCCTTTCTGGGTTTCTGCAAGCCACAAAAGGAGAGTTGTTTCTAGAAGATCAATACGGAAATAAAATCAAAGAAGATAATCTATTCAAAGAAGTAGCCATAAGCGGACCTTATCTTACAATGGATATGGAACTGAATCCAAGAGAGCTTTTTGAACACCTAAAACTGTTTAAAAACTTTAAAGTCAATAATACAACAGAATTACTAGAAATTTGCCAATTGACTGGAAATATGGAAAAGAAATTAAGCCATTTTTCTAGTGGAATGTTCCAAAGATTTTCCTTGGGTTTGGCTTGTTTGGCTAATACAAAATTGTTGTTTTTAGACGAACCAACTTCTTATCTTGATGCCAAAAGTAAAGCTTGGTTTACTGAGCTACTCAAGCATAACTGTAAAGATAAAATAGTAATAATTGCCTCGAATGATCCTTATGATTTTACACTCACAGATAGAGAAGTGTACAGCAATCAGAAGTTTCAGAATTAGAAAATCATATATTAGTACTATCCAAATTGATTCTCGTTAATACTAGAATTTTAATTTAAAAGGCATTAATACCATTGGTGATTTCTGACTGGAAAGGTGATTAAAATTCTCGAGCTCTTTAGAAATCTGTTCGGATAGGTTATCGCTAGTCATTAACTTTGCGATGGCCTGATTCGCATTCAATTGTTCTAAGAATACCTGCCACTGTGGTTTTTCTATTTTTGGGAAATTTTTGATTTTATAGTCTTCGATTCCTGCTTTCTCTGCTGCCAATTGGATAGCCATTTCTATACCTCCGATTTCATCTACAAGATTTAATTCTTTGGCTTTTTGGCCCGCCCATATTCTGCCTTCTGCTACTTTTCTTACCTCAGATTCTGGCATGTTTCTTCCTTCCGCCACTCTATTTATGAAAGTATTATAAACCTTATTATTTGATCTCTGGAGATAAGCTTTTTTCTTATCTGATAAAGCCATTGCAACACTAAAACCATTGGCAAATGCTCCAGTCTGAACAGTATCAAAATGTATGCCCAGCTTATCGTTAAAAAATGCACTTGCATCTGGCAATACCGAAAATGCACCTATAGAACCAGTCAATGTATTCTCTTCTGCAATAATAGCATCTGCACTACATGAGATATAATAACCACCAGAGGCAGCATAGTTACTAAACGAGGCAATAACCGGAATACTGTCTTTTTGAAATGCTTTAATTTCTTGCAAAATTGCTTCTGATGCATAAGCACTCCCACCAGGAGAATTTACACGTAATACTATGGCCTTAATCTTATCATCTTTTCTTATCCTATCAAATGTGGTATGAAAACTTTTCTCACTTATTATCCCATTTTCTTCAGAGTCATATCTGATTTCTCCTTCCGCAAATATGACGGCAATTTTGTTTTTAGAAGTAGACTTTTTCTTATCCAATGTTGTCTTTGACTTATACTCTTTAAAACTAACATAGTTTATTTTTTTGCCTTTCTTTAAACCTAGGTTAGCTCTTAATTTATCTTCAAATTCATACCACTGTAATCGACCATCTATTGCGTTATTTTTTAATGCATTTTCAGAAATGCTAAAGTCATAATTATTTATGTGATTGTTTAATGCTTCAATCGGGATAGACCGATTTTCTGATAATCTGCTGACAAAATTATCATGTATTTCATCAAGGAATTCTCTTAGCTGTAGTCGTGCATTATCGCTCATATCATTCCTATAAAACATCTCAGCACCACTCTTAAATTCACCATCATAAAAAACATGCATTTTAATTCCTAGCTTATCTAAGAATTCCTTTACAAACATGCTTTCTACACCAAACCCTTTTAAATCTATTCCACCTTCTGGATTTAAAAAAATAGAATCTGATTCCGATGCAATCATATATCCAGATTGTGTATAGAAATCACCAAAACTATAGATCGTCTTTTCTGTATTGTTGTTTAATTCCCTAATGGCATCTGCCAACAAATTCATAGTAACAGCACCCATTGATGCAGATTCTGGTTTTAATACAATCTGAGAAATACGGGAATCGCTTGCAGCATGTTTTATATAATCAATTACTTCATAAACACTAGTCGCATCTGGATTCTCAAAACTATAAGGACTTCCTGAAGCAACATTGTCTGTCAATTCTGGTAATAATCCTTTAAAGTCAAGCAACAAAACAGCATTGTCTTCTATCTTATCTTTATTTAAACTACCCAAAGTGCCAATAATGATTAAAAGAAAAATAATAATCAGCAATGCTAGTATAGTGCCTAAGCAAGAACCAAAAACAGTTTTTATGAATGTGCGCATATATTTAAGTCGTGTTACGTAAAATTAGGACATTTTTGTCGACTTAAGTCACATTTTCGATAAATCATCCGTTTACAAAGACAAGGATATTTAATAAGTTTTACTAATTTTATATGATGAAAATATATAATATGTTCATTTTGATGAATATCTGTTATTTCAAAAGATTATGTTGATCCAATTAATAAAGAAGTATTTTACGCTAATCATTGTTTTTTGCATTCCTACAGTGCTTATAGGACAGATGAATGTGATAAGAGGAGATGAAGCTCCCAATACTCCAGAAAACATCATTGAAAATGTTTTCCTAGGTGGCGGTGTTGAGATTTTAAATATTACTTATAATGGTTCGTCACAAGCAGTTGGAATTTTTGATAACGGAGCATCTGTTATAGGAATTGATGAGGGATTGGTACTTTCTACTGGAAGGGTAGACAGTATTCCGCTAGAAAATGTATTGAATAATCCTCAAGGAGTTACGACCAATGGATTAGAAGAGGACATAGATTTACAAAATGCAGCCAACATTAATCAGATAAAAGATGTAGCAAGTTATGAAATAACTTTTAGGCCTGTTTCTGATTCTATCCAATTCAAATATGTATTCGCTTCTGAAGAATATCCCAATTTTGTATGTACCAGTAAGAATGATGTTTTTGGGTTTTTTATTTCTGGACCTAATCCAAATGGAGGAATGTACAATGCAAAAAATATCGCACTTATTCCAGATCCAGCAGATCCTTCTGGATTGACATTTCTAGATTTTCCTGTTTCCATAAATTTTGTCAATGGAGGAGAAGTTGGTGTAGCAGGTGGCTCTTTAGATTTGTGTACAGAACCATTAGGTTCATTAAATTATAGTAATTATTACAATGCAGTACCAGAAGGTGCTTCACCTGTTTTTAATGCATACCTTGATGTATTTATCGCAGCAGCGGCAGTAACAGCATGCGAAGAATATACCATTAAATTAGCGATTGGTGATGCCATTATTCCTGATAATGATTCGGCAGTATTTTTAGAAGCCAAAAGTTTTACCTCAGAATCTCTTGATGTAAGTCTTAATACTACAAGTGCAGATGGTGCAATCGTAGAAGGTTGTGATTCTGCTGAATTCGAAATATTTTTATCTTCGCCAGCCGAATCTGATAAAGTATTAGACATCAGATTATTGCCTAGCGGAACATTCGCAGATCAAGCTTCAAGTGTTTCTGATTTTTCTGGATTCCCTAATGAGGTAATAGTTCCACAAGGGGAATCGAGTGCCAAAATTAGCATACAAGCCATAGAAGACAATATACCAGATGATAACGAATTTGTGTATATAGAAGTAATTAGAAATCGGTGTTTTACTGATACACTCAAGGTAAGAATAAGAGATCGAGTAATGCCTCCATTGGCTTTAGTAGATAACGTAATAGTATGTGAGGGAATTCCTATGAAAATATCTGCTGACTTTGCATTCGAACCACCACTGGAGTCCAACTCGCAAACATTTTCCTCCTTCGAAAAAATCGATATTATCGAAGAAGGATTTTCTTACTTTAGTTCAATCTTTGTAGAAGGTGTAAGCGGAGAATTATCAGATGGTATGTTAACAAGCGTTTGCATTGATAATTTGGTCGGAAGAGATTTACATAATTATGACATCTTTTTAATAGGGCCAGAAGATCAAGTTTTAGAATTGTCTAGCGACAATGGCTCCAGAGTAAAAAATCCCATTTGCGATGAATTAGATCCGTTTAATGTAGTGTGTATTGATACATTTAAACAAACTTGCTTTACACCAATTGCTACAGAATCTATTGAAAATGGAAACCCCACATTAGGACCATCTTACCCAAACAATTTGACATACACTGGAGACTTCCAACCAGAAGGTAGTTTTAATTCTTTTATCAACAATTCTACGATAAATGGTGAATGGAAATTATTGGTAAGGTTAGATGAGCAACCTTCTCAAGAAGATTTAGATGCGGGCATCAACTTTTTATCTGGATGGAATATTTCTTTTAATGCCAGTTATGCTATCAGTTATTTATGGAGTCCAGATGGTCCACTCGATAATTCTTGTCCTACTTGTCCAGAGACAAATGTCTTTCCTCTCGAAGAGACTACATATACTATTCAGGTTACGGACACTTATGGTTGCCAAGATTCTGGAGAGATTAATGTAACAGTGGAACCAACACCACAATTTTCCAATATCTTGAGATGTGATGTATTAACTCCTGCCAGCATAGAATTGGAATGGGAAGATGTAGCCACCGATGAAGATATATTTTACAATATCAGAATAAATGGTTCTGGACCATGGTATACATCTATCAGTAATATATATCAAGTTAATGGTTTAGCTAATGATGCCCAATATATGTTTGAGTTGCGTGTCAATAACGGCACTTGTGTTTCGGAGAAAGATACGATTTTTTGTATGACACCACCTTGCATTGGGGAACCTCCTGTTATTGATTCTATATCAGTAGTTGATGAAACTTGTTTTGGATATAACAATGGATTGGTACGTGCATTTGCCTATGATCCGGAAGGTACAGATTTAACTTATTATATATTGGCACGTACGAGCACTGATGGTCAAATTTTTGGTCTACCGCCTAACGATTATGAACTAAGAATTACTGATGAGGCTGGATGTACAACCTTAGATTCTATTTTTATAGAAAGAGGTGTCGAACTCATGTATGATGTTCAGGTGCAAGACATTAGTTGCTCAGGATTAGAGGATGCATCTATTCTTGTAGATACATTATTAGACGAAGGACCTTTTTATATTCAATGGTTAAATGAAATTGATGGTTTTTATAATGAAAATCTTGGTGAAGAAGATTACATATTTACATTAACCAATGGTATAGGATGTTTTGCATTAGATACAATCAGTATTACTGATCCAGAAGAATTAATCTTTGAGAACATCTCAGTAGGCGAAGCAACTTGTGGATTGCCAAATGGAATTATAGATGTAAAAATTAAAGGAGGTTCAGGACCCTATAATTACAATTGGGTAGAATTACAAGAAAACAATAATATTATCGGCGCATACCCAGGCAGTTATAATCTGATAGTCACAGATGCTAGGAATTGTGAAATATCAACTAATATTTCAGTAACTGGCGATCCTCCTATTGAATTGGCACAAGACAGTTTTATGATACTTTGCCCATTAGATTCGTTGGGAAGTATTACTTTATCTCCAAGTGGAGGAACAGGTCCTTACGATTTATTATGGAGCACAGGAGATACTGGACTTACAATTTCTAATCTTACTTCAGGAACGCATGAAGTATCCGTTACAGATGCTAGAAATTGTACATCGGTATTTGATATTGTTTTAGGTTATGTTCCAGATTTGTCATATGAATTTGAAATAGAATCTCCAACTTGTTTTGATTCAACTAATGGAAATATTAGCATAACTGCCATTAACGATAGTCAAGAAAACCCAATTTCAAATTTAACAGTTACTTGGGAAGATGGTACTGTCGGGAACAATATCCAAAATCTTATTGGCGATTCCTTATATGCATTCCAAGTAGATGTAGTTGGTGACTGTATATATCCAGCAGAAGTGTTTTTGGATTCACCAATGGAAATTGATCCTAACTTTATTATTGTTACACCTTTGTCCTGTTTCGGCGATTCAATCGGAATTATAAGTGTAAGCCCTACAGGAGGTACTGGACCCATTAACGTAACTTGGGATAGTGAAGTAGAAACATTAAATGATGTTGCGATAAATCTGAGTTCAGGAATGTATCATGTAACATTGACAGATAGTCTATCATGTGTAAAAGTGGACAGTATATTTTTGTCAGAAGCGCAAGCGATAAATATTAATGCATCTGTAAATAATGTGACTTGTTTTGGAGATAGCAATGGTTCGATATCAATAGACCCTATTGGTGGATCAAATAATTTAACTTGGGAGTGGTCGACAACTGAGGTTGATAGTACAATCACAGGTCTTGAAGGTGGAGTTTACTATATTACATTAAATGATAATGGTTGTTTGTCGACGGATACAGTTACCGTTATAGAAGCAACAGGTCCTTTTAGCATAGATGTAGAAACCATAGATTTAAAATGTGCTGGATTACCAACAGGGGAGATAATTATTGATGCATTTGGAGGTATTGGTCCATATACCTATCAGCTTGATACATTTCCATTTATTTCTACTTCTTCATTTGTAAATATAGACACAGGATTCTATAAAATTACAGCTATGGATTCTTTAGGTTGTACAATTATAGTTAATGATGTATTGATTGGAGAAGCTCCGTTTAAGGAGATAAATCTTGGAGGAGATAGAGCAGTAAATATTGGACAAGATTTAATAATAGAATACACGAGTAATACCGAGATAGTTTCTATCCAATGGGAAATAACTAATGAAACACAACTTAGTTGTACTGATTGTTTAGAGTTAACAGTAAATGATATTCAATCTACCAGTTTACTCTCGGTAACAGCAACTGATATTGATGGATGCGTGCTTACAGATTCTCAATTGATTGTTGTACAAGACGATAGTTTTATTGCTGTCCCAACAGGTTTTTCTCCTAATGGTGACAGCGTAAATGATAGGTTGATTGTATATGGAATTCCTGGAGTAAAATTGATTGAATTTAATGTCTATGATCGACTTGGAGGATTGGTGTATAGCAATGAAAATTATGAAGTCAATGACTTGTCTCAAGGGTGGGATGGTACATTAAATGGAAAAGCCCTTAACGGTGGCGTATATGTTTGGACTTGTAGAATAGAACAATTGAATGGAGTCATTCTGGATTTAAAAGGAGATGTTACATTAATACGATGAGAATAATATTACTAATAGTCATAAGCAATATTTTCTATAATGTAGTTTCTGCTCAAGATGCTATATTTAGTCAACCGTTCGCTGCACACACTACTTTAAACCCTGCATTGATTGGCGTGTTTGAAAGCAAGTATAGAGCGAAACTGAATTATAGAGATCAATACTATTCTGTAGCAGAAGAGTATTCTTTTAAGACCATAAATGCTTCGTTTGATTACAAGCTTACGATGCAAGACGATTACTTTACTTTTGGCGCTGATATATTTGAGGATTGGTCTGGTGCAACAAAGTACAATATATTCAATGGTCATTTATCTGCCAGCTACACTAAGAAATTAGGAGGTTCTTTTTCGAGAGGACCTGATCAATCTATAATGGCAGGAACGCAGGTAGGAATTGGTGCGAATAGTTTAAAATCCAATGACCTATGGTTCGGAAGGCAATTTGATTTAAATAATTATGCGATAAATACGGGATTAGATAGTGGAGAAATGATACCAGATGGAAGAGAGGGTAGTGGTATCTATCCCGACCTAAATGTGGGCGTATTTTACTATGCTATGATGCAGAGGAGAGATGCTTTATTCGCAGGTATATCAATGTATCATATCACTGGAAATCAGATTTCAACTTTGTCGAATCGTGGTGATCGTCTTTTTAGAAGGGTATCCATCCAAGCTGGAGGGCAAAAAACCATAAACAGAGACATTACACTACATCCTTATTTGGTATTCAATATTCAAGGTCCATTGTATCATCTTCATATCGGTAGTTCAGTTGGATATAGGTTTAATGATCTAGGAGATTCAGGTATGCGGATTGGTGCTTTTTTAAATATGGTTAATAGTATTGATGGAGTTTCAATGAGTGGATTAGTTATAACAAGCCGATATGACAATCCTTATTTTAGCATCGCCGCCTCTTATGATTTTACCATTTCATCATTAAAGTTATATAATAATAACCTTGGTGGCTTCGAATTAAATTTCACCTATCTCGATCCATTTAATATCACTTCAAAGCAACGGATAACACCAGATTTGTAAGTCATTAGGTTAAACATTAATGCTATTTGCATTCCATTAAATTGTTGTAATTTAATGAACATAGTATTTGTTATTTTTAGTAAATGTTTCTATTGGTACTCTTTTTGCACTACACTTGAGTATTAAACGTGTGACGCGTTTTTATGAAAGAACTAAGAAGCTTAGTTAATATAGTGTAAAATGTACCCAAATTCTACAATATTAAACAAGTACTTAAGCCTTATTGCTATGGTGATAAGTGTATATTCAATTGGTGTAGCCAAAGGAGTTTTAAGTACAAATCCAGAATTACTTTTGCTGGATGAAGTGATCGTGTGTACGGGTACTCCGCTTTCGCTTCAAGATATTCCAATTTACGAAACCAATGAAATTGAGGTAGAATACTTTTACTACGAATCCTTTCCCATATCAGAAGAAAATCAAATTCTTTCAGAAAAAGTTGTTTTTACAACTGATGTTAGTATTTGGGTAGAGGGTCGGGCAGAAAATTGTAGCACTGTAATTGAAGTTCCTATCAAAATTATACCAGGTCCATATTTGTTTTTACCCAATGATCCAATCATATGTCAAGATGATGGAATTAATATTTTTGAACTTCCTCTTGTTGATTTGTCAGGGATTAATGCACCTATCACTTTCTATGCTGATGCTGATTTATCGCCTTTAAATGTGATAAATGAAACAATAATATACCCTCAAGAATCCACATCTATATTTGCATTTGCAACTGCAAATGGTTGTGATGAAATTTTAGAGATTCCTATAGAAGTACTGCCAAGGCCAGAATTGTTTTTGGCATACCATCCCATAATTTGTTTAGGACAAGAATTAGATTTATCAACTTTACCGATCATAGATTTAAATGACTCAGGAGCGGGCTGGACCTTCCATTCTAGCAACCCTGTAAGTGCATCGAATCAGATTACAACAGATGAGCTAGTGTTGGATTCAGATACGGTAATATTTGCTTATGGTAATTTAGGTCAATGCGAAGAAATATATGCAATCAATATTAGTATTTCGGACAGCTTTAATGCTGGACCTGATGGGTTTATTGAGTTATGTGCAAATTCTGGAACATACATTTTATCAGATTTTATACCTACTGATGTAGATCCAGGAAAATGGAATGGCATCACCAATTATGACTTTTTTAATGATACAATCAATACAATAAATACTGAATTGATGGAAGCTGGCGACTATCAATTTGAGTATGTAGTATCGGGAAATGGCAATTGTGATTCCGACGTCGCTAAGTACAATATTAAAATAATGGAATCTCCTAACGCTGGTGAAGATAAAGTATATTACCTATGTCAAAATGAAGATAATTTTGTCAATTTTTTTGATGTCCTAGATGAAGGTGTTTCTAATAACGGACATTGGTATCAGTTAAGTGGTGAGCATGTAAATTTGGTAGATCCCTACAATGTGGATTTTTCTATCTATGAGACTGGTGCCTTTGTTTTTGATTATATCGTTGATGGGCAAGGTCAATGTGCTGCAGATACTGCAAGCTTATTTCTGTCTATAGCTGAGTTGCCTTCAATTGAAAATATTGAAATTCAATGCTCAGATGACTTAGAAAGTTATGACATTTTATTTACATCAAATGCAGATACGGTAATCAGTAATTACGGAAATGTTTGGCACGGATCATTTTATAAGATCAGAAATATTCCAGTATCTCATGACCTTGAGTTGATTGCTTTGGATGATACCAGTTGTGCTTATACAGAGCGGATTATATATCCTGATTGTGATTGTCCATTCATCGAAAATGCAATTAGTAATGGCGATGTAATTCTTTGTGATGGAGAATCGCCTTCAGCATTGACTGTCGAAATTGAAGAAGGTACAGGTGCCAATTGGTATGATGCACCACTGGGAGGAAACCTGATAGTAGAAAACGATACGATTTATTGGTCTGATGAAACTGAGTTAGGCGTATATGCTTATTATGTAGAAGTATTTGATTTAGAGAACCCTGATTGTGTTAGTGATACACGTACACAAATTCTGTTTACAATAAAAGATAAGCCAACAGCTAACAGTACGAGTATTCAAGGATGTTATTCTAATGGCCTTTCTACTTTTAATTTATTAGAAGCTCATTTTGAGATAAGCAATCCTGATTCTACGATATTAAGTTTTTATTACTCAATATCAGAGGCAAATCAAAAACTTAATCCAATTACAATCCCATATGTGACTTCGGATTTAGAAACGCATACATTATACGTTAGGGTACAAGATTATTATGGTTGTTTTGTTATCGTTCCGATAGAATTATATTCTAATCCTAATCCAAATTTCGATTTAGAGGTAAAAAATATTTCTTGTAATTTACTGCCTGATGGTGGTGTGGATATTACAAATAATGAATCCTCCCAAATACTTGAAAGAAGATTTAATAATGGGATCTGGAGTACTGGACTTTCAGTTGGAGGTCTAGTGTCAGGAAACAATAAACTGGAGGTGCGAAATCAATTTGGATGTGTTATCAGCCAAGAAGTAACCATTGAGTCATCTGCGTTTTTTGATGTCGTTGCGTTTGATGTAAACTGTAGTGATAGCGGAACACCTTCCTTTAGTGATGATGATGTACATTTGCTTGATATTCTGGTAGTCACTGATGAGATCGGTGCTACAAAATTTGAAGTAATCAATAATGGAATTTCATTTGGCACGTTTTTGTATAATGAATTTCAGCAAGTTAGTTTACCAGTAGATGGTTCATACTACAATGTAGAAATTTCAGATGTATCTTTTCCAGAGTGCAAATTTTTTAGACCTATTGGAACATTAAAAAGTTGTAGTAATACCTGCAAGATATTAGATGCAAATATCATTGAAGTTAATTGCTCTGATGTAGATACTCCGTATGAGCCATCTGACGATGAATATCAAATTATAGTAGCGTTAACAGGAGTTAATAACAGCACGGAATGGATACTTCATGATGACGAATTAATTACTGGATTGTATAATACGCCAAAAGTATTAGGTCCATTTAAAATCCAAAAAGGTGAATTTACTTTATCGTTTTCCGATAAAGATAATCCTGAGTGTATTTACGAATTAAATGTAGTACCACCTGAGCCATGCTCCGATGCATGTCTAGTTGAGCTTGTAGATTTTATTCAGACTGATTGTAATGATAACTTCACGCCAACAATATTGACAGACGACATTTTTAAAGCTAAGTTTATTGCAAGGAATAAAAATACTGGCTTGGCAGATTTCTATATTGAGTTTTTAGGAGAACAATATGGTCCATATCAATACAATGAAACAGTAAATCTTGAAGACATAGCTGATGACGGACAAGAAATGCTTTTTACACTTATTGATGCTAAGAATATAAACTGTAGATATGACTTTGAAGTTTTTTTTGATCCATGTTCTATATGTAAAGAGAAAACTACCTTAGATAGTATACAATATTTTAATTGTGAATTTCATCCCTTAAATGCAAATCCGGAATTAACAAGTGAAGGTACTTACGAATGGTTTAATAGTAATGATAATTCATTATATGCTACATCGTTGAATCCTGACTTTACAGAACCTGGTCTGTACACATTGAAAGTGCATCACAATAATGATTGTCGTACAGAGTCAAATCTAGAATTGATTTTTAATCATCTTAATCCTGAAATAGAAGTCAGTGATAATGTGACTATTAACTGTAAAGATACCACAGTGACTATTCAAGCGATATCTAATGAATCTGTTGATATTCTTTATGAGTGGAAAGATGTTAACGGTATGGTAGTATCTATTGATTCTATTTATGTCACCGATATACCAGGCACGTATTTTTGTAGTGTGTTGAATCAATCAAATTTGTGTCGATCGGATCAAAAGCAAGTGGAAATTTTTGAAGATTTAGTTCATCCAGAAATGGAGATCACCTATAGTCCTTCTACGATGTTGACCTGTCGAGATGAGCACATTGACTTAGGGATTAATGACACAACTGAAGGGTTTGATTTATACTGGTCGTCTGATTTAATACAAGACTCGCAACATCAGATAACTGTGGATCGACCGCAAGAAATAAAATTGGAAATCATTAATAGAACTAATTTTTGTTCCCAAAAGTTAGAAATAGAAATTAATCAGGACATCGTTCCGCCTTTGGTAAAACTAACAAAACCCGATACATTAAATTGTCTAAAAGAACAAATTACTATTGATGCTGGAGCGTCTTCGGTAGGTACTGAGTACAGGAATCAATGGTACAATGCCCAATCATTGCCGATTGTTGATGCAGAAAACCTTGTACTAGATGTAACAGAAAAAGGAATGTATTTTTTAGAAATCGAAAACACAGAAACAGGCTGTACAAAAATGGATAGCGTCACTGTTTTACAGGATATTGAAATACCATTGATATTTGCTGGAGAAGATACTTTTATAGATTGTAATGAAAGTAGTGTAACCTTAAATGCCAAATTTCAAAATGTTGTTGAAAATTATGATGTAAATTGGACAAATAAAAATGGCATCAATATAGAAAATGAAAATACTTTGTCTCCAACTATTACTGCGTTAGGAACCTATTATGTCGATGCTATTAATAATATTAATCACTGTATAAACCAAGATTCTATTGAGGTAAGTATTGATCCATTTACCATTTATGGGATGGAATTGTATGCAGAAGATCCGCTTTGTTATTTGGATGAAAATGGTGCAATTATGATTGAATCTGTGGACAATATAAGTGAAGAATTATCTTATAGAATAAATAATGATCAAGAACAATCGTTTGAAATATTTGAAAACTTAGCTCCCGGAGAATATGTAGTAAGGGTAACCAATGAAGAAGAATGTTTTTATGAAAAGCAAATATTTTTAAATGCACCAGAAGAATTGTTTTTGGATTTAAATATCGAAAATGAGGTTACCATAAATCTCGGTGATACCTTGCATATAATTCCAGTAACAAATATTCCTGAGTCCGATCGTAAGAATATTCATTGGTCAAATTCTAATACTTTGGAATGTGATGATTGTCTTGTTAATAGTGCAATGCCATTGACGGCAACCAGTTACGATTTATTGATTGAGAACAATAATGGTTGTCAAGTAGAAACTAGGATTAATGTCAATGTAACAGAAGATATATTTCTTTTCATTCCGAACGTTTTTAATCCTAATACTGAGTCAAACAATAATAAATTTATTCCTCTAGGGACTAGACAAGTCAAAGAAATACTTTCATTTGATATTTTTGACCGTTGGGGCAGTCCAGTATATTCTGCGACCAATTTTATTCCTGGGAATATAGCATATGCTTGGGATGGAAAAGTCAATGGTAAACCGGTAAATGCAGGCGTTTACTTCTATGTAATCGAGACGGAACTTATCAATGGAAAACAAAAAATGTATTCTGGTGATATTACTGTTTTGTACTGAGTGTGCCTTATTTCTAAAACAAAGGAATGGTAGTTGACCGCTTAATCTCATTCAAAACAAAAGTACTTTTGATTTGTGACACATTGGGTAAGCTTGCCAATTTTCCAGACGAGAATCGGTGATACGCTTGTAAATCCTCTACAACCACTTTTAATAAAAAATCACTTGCGCCACCCATTAGGTAGCATTCTATTACTTCGGGGATATTTTCTACAGATTTACTAAACGCTTCTATTTCTTCAATTTTTTGACTTTCCAATGAGACTGAACAAAATACAAACATTGATTTGTCAATTAGGTCTGTGTTTAAAACAGCAACATATTTTTTAATGATAGATTCTCGATCAAAACGTTTAATGCGTTCATAGATCGGCGTTTTAGTTAAGTTTAGTTTTGTAGCTATCTCTTTGATATTGGTCTTTGCATTTTCTTGGAGCATCTCCAAAAGTTGCTTATCAATGGAATCTATTTTAGTCATAGGAAAATTTACTGCTAGTTTAGTTATTTTATTTGAAAATAATAAAATATTCCTGAAAATGATAATATTATAGGAATAAATCGCAAGTTAACCTTGCTATGTGATATTTGTTACGGTCTATTGTAATTTTGCAGTATCATTTAAAGAAATTTAATATAATGAAAGATTCCTTACGTCCTGAAAGTTTAATGATGACACATGGTTATAAACCAGAATTGTCAGAAGGTGCTATTAAGCCACCAATTTTCCAAACTTCAACTTTTGCATTTAAAACAGCAGAAGAGGGGAAAGCATATTTTGAGTTGGCATATGGACTCAGGCAAAAAGATCAGAATGAGGATTTAGGCTTGATATATAGTCGAATAAATAATCCAAATTTAGAGATATTAGAAGATAGATTATGTTTATGGGACAATGCCGACCAATGTGCAGTCTTCGAAAGTGGCATGTCAGCGATTAGTACTGTACTATTAGAATTTGTAAAACCTGGAGATTTACTTTTATATAGTATGCCAGTTTACGGAGGTACCGATCACTTTATAAATCATTTTTTAAAAGACATCGGTGTACATGCGATAGGTTTTTTACCTAGCCATAGCAAAGAAGAAATCATCGAAATGGTAGAATCTTCTGGTCACGGAGGTAGGCTGGGAATGATCTACGCAGAGACGCCAGCTAATCCGACCAATGATTTAATTGATATTCAAATGTGTAGGGAAGTTGCAGCACATTTTGAAAAAACTGATAAGCGGATTTATGTAGCTATAGACAATACATACATGGGGCCATTATGGTCAAGCCCATTAGAAAATGGTGCAGATTTGGTTTTGTATTCTGCGACAAAATATATCGGTGGACATAGTGACCTTATCGCTGGTGCAGTATTGGGTAATACTGAAATTATGCAACGAGTAAAAGTATTGAGAACTTTCCTAGGTAATATGCCAAGCCCAAATACTTGTTGGTTATTACTAAGAAGTCTTGAGACTTTAAAAGTCAGAATGGAGCAGCAAGCATTAAACGCGCAGCACGTGGCAAAATATTTAAACAATCACTCATTGATAGATAAAGTATATTACTTAGGCAATATTGATCAATCTTCTTCAAATTATGAGCTATACAAACGACAATACAGTTCGCCAGGTGCGATGATTGCTTTTGAGATTAAAGGAGGAGAAAAGGAGGCTTTCTGTTTTTTGAATAATCTTGATCTTATAAAATTGGCAGTAAGTCTTGGAAGTACAGAAAGTTTGGTGCAGCATCCAGCTTCGATGACGCATATTGGTCTTTGTCCAAATTTGAAAAAACAAATTGGAATAACAGATAGCTTAGTTAGATTATCAATAGGGGTCGAACATTATGCAGATCTGATTAATGACATTGATAAGGCCTTAATCGCAGTACAAATTGATTTAGAAATTAATGAAGAAGATTTGGTCGTAGGCTAGTGATAATAGCGCCGATAGATTTGGATTAGACCATAAGTTTGAACAAAACATTTATGGTAAATACATAAAAAAAGCCTTTCCTAAATTGGAAAGGCTTTTGTTTATTTTCTAAAGAACAAAATTAATAAGTCCACAGATCATGTTCAAAGTTAAATAATTCAGCTTTGATTTTTTCTGACTCAAGTAAGATATCTATTCCTGCACGATCATAATCTTTGTAAATATCTTTAAGTTTTAAATCAAGTGCATTACTTTTTTTGTAGATATAACTTGCAAAAAATCTGCTTTCAAATAAATCATACCAACTCATTGGTGGTAAATCATTGAAGTCATTATATACACGATACTTAGACAGATGCTTTCTAGCTTCTGGGTAATATACGTGAAATAATGGCAAAGTATATTTGTATTCAAGTGTCTGATCATCAAACTCATCTTTCAACGGAGTAATACCTAAGATTCTACAGTTTAGCGTAGAAGACTCTTCGTCAAAGTACCATACTTCTTTGATTCTGTATTGTTTGATGTCTTCAGAATTGATCTCACTTTTTACTATTTTGATTTGCTCCTCATAGGTGTCATAGTCAAAAACAGTAGTAGTATCTATTCTATTTAACGTTCCTTCTACTTCATCGATAGACATAGGTTCAGTAAACCCTTCATCTTTGAATACTACAATATCTCCATTTGCAGCCAATTCTCTGATAATATCAAAAAATGGTTGTGGAGGATATTTAAATGAGAGATTCATTTTCTCTCTAGTATCAACGATTCTCCATATTCTTTTTTCCCACGCAATATCAGCTTCTCTGACTGGCTCATAAGGGATAACTCTTTGTTCTTCTACCAATGTACGTTTTACAACTCCATCGATATATTGATTTTCGAGCCCAAAGCCTCCTTCTTGTGGATCACTTGATTCTGTTTTTTCTTCTTCTGTTGGATCTACAGGATCTAACTGTGCGAATGTACAGAATGCAATTAAGCTAAGTATTGTTGAGAAAAGAAATCTTACTTTCATGATCTTATTAATTTTAAATTTTATCTATTATCTGATTTTGAAAACCATACCACCTAAATCTCTAGGAGCAGCATCTCCAGGACATTTACACTTAATTTCCTCAAAGAAGTAAGTATCTGTAGCTTTTGCTTTACCAATTAATGATTGAGATTCACCAGTGAATTTTCCTCCTTTGTTGATTGATACTTGTGGGTCTTCTCTTTTAGGCACTCTTACTAATCTAAATCCAGTAATGTTACACTTTGCATCAAAATCAAAATTTTCAAGTATTGGGAATACACCTGGTTGAACTTTAAATTCTCCACTTGGCATTCCTCCACCTCTTGATTTAGATAACTTTGGTGTTGGATCTGGAATTCTTTTTACTCTAAAATCTTTACTTGCATTCATTCCCGGTGCAGAAACATTTACTTTTGCAAACTGACCTTTTGATGTAGGAGTAGTTACATTTACTGTAAATGTTCCATCAGAGTTTTTCTTGATTTTTCCTCCACCAGAACCACCCATGCTAACCTTTACTTCAGAACTGTTTACACCTGCTGCAGAAACCTCAATTGGGTTGTCAACACCGATATAAAATACATTCATTTTAGAAGCAGAAATGGCAACTGATCTTTCACCTACTTCGTAAGAAAATTCTTTCTTAAAAGTCTGCGTTTCTCCAGTTACTGGGTTAGTGATAGATGCGGAAGCATTATACCTTTTCAAACCAATTGAAGAAGCTGTTTCTTCAAATGTTGCGATACCTTCACTGTTGGTTGGCAATGATCTTCCGTTTACAGCGATAGAGATTCCAGTTTTAGAATCCGCACCTGCAAAAGCAGATAAGAATAAGTCTGCTTTGTATTTTTCACCTTTAATGATGTAAGACTTTTCAGGAGCAGAAACTACTGTAAATTTATCTAAAACTACATCT